>CAZLND010000065.1:0-11044 GCA_964560635.1 uncultured bacterium
AAGGCGAGGACACCGAGGAAGCCCAGCATGGAGAAAAAGCCGCCCCAGGCCATCTTTTGGAACAGAACGGCCCAGGGGAAGAGGAAGACCACTTCCACGTCGAACACCAGGAAACACATGGCCACCAGGTAAAACTTCACGTTGAAGCGGCTGCGCGCGTCCCCCGAGACCGCCTTGGACTGGATACCGCACTCATAGGGAGAAAGTTTGGTTTCATTGTCTTTATGGGGGCTCAGGAAAGAAGAAAGAAGGAGCATCGCGACTGGGACCGCCAGGGCCAGCAGGAACCCCAGGACCAATGGAAAAAAGTTTTCGATCAGGTCGAAATTCATGCCGACATCCCATATTGCTGGTTTTGATCCGGCCCAAGGAGGGAAAGGCAGGTACAGGCTTGGGCAGAGCCGAATTACCCCGGAATTATATGGACTTTAGGGCCTTTGGGCAATGTGAAACATTTCACAAACTTCCCTTTTTACCCCCTTGTAAGCCGCCCTTTTGGACTCACTAAAGCCTTTTGACAAATCTGAATGTGAAACATTTCACAAGCCCTTGGGACCCTCAAAAACGGCTATACCAGGAATATGGTCCAAATAAAAAAGGCCCGGGATTTCCCGAGCCTTTTGCCCTTTTCACTCTTTCAACTTTTCACCCTTCTTTTACATGAAGGAATAGCCCACCAGGAATGTGAAGGTGCCGTTTTGGACCTTTGAGTTTTGGGTGACGTTGTCCAATCCCAATTCATAGCGGCCGTTCACCAGAAATTTATCGATATCAACTTCCACCCCACCCACAAGACCAATATCAGAGCTGGAAACGCTGGTACCGCTCCCGAGGTTTTGGGCCAAGACATTCCAACCAAAAGAAGGACCGATCAAGATCCCTGGATTGACCATTGGGGTTCCCAGGGATAGCTTCAATAGAACGGGCACTTCGATGTAATCCAATTCAGGCGTGGTGGTTTGTCCGTTAATAGCCGTTCCTTTTTGCTCATAGAGCACTTCAGGCCGGATCGCGAAGCTGTTCCCAAAATTCAAGCTCAAGAAACCGCCTCCCACGAATCCCAATTTGGAATTCAAGGTACCTCCCACATTGGTGACATCACTTCCTACCAATGTGGCAAAATTCGCGCCCGCTTCCAAACCCACGCTAAAGGTATTGCTCGGGTCCATTCCGGCGTTCGCCACGCCAAAACCCGCTAAGATCAAAACCAACGCTAAAGCTTTTAGTTTCATGATTTTCTCTCCTTATCGTCTTTCGGTTACAGCTTCATTTTAGACGTTCCCCCAACCTTTTGGGTTCCGTCTTATTTCGTTTTCGACAGCCAATCAGTGTGGATAAAACCCTGCTCCGGATGGTCCACCCTTTCGTATGTATGGGCCCCGAATAAGTCCCTTTGGGCCTGGGTCAAATTCTGGGGCAGGTCCGCCGTGCGGTAGGCGTCGAAATAGGCCAGGCTCCCCGCCATAGCGGGTATGGGGATACCGTTTTCCACCGCAACGGAGACCACCTTGCGCCAATTGGCCTGGGTGGACTCCACTTGTTTCTTGAAGGACTCGTCCAGCAACAGGGACGGCAGGTTGGCGTTGCGGTCATAGGCCTTCATGATCTCATCCAGCAGTTTGGCGCGGATGATACAGCCGCCCTTCCAAATGCGGGCCATCTCCCTCAAATTAACGTTCCATTTGTACTCGTCCGAAGCCGCTTTGATAAGGCGCATACCTTGGGTATAGGAGCAAACCTTGGAATCGTAGAGAGCCTCTCCCACCGCTTTAATGAGTTCCTTCTTGTCACCCTTGTAAGAAATGGCCGGACCCTTGATCTGTTTGCTGACCGAGACCCGCTCTTCCTTGATGCTGGACATGCCCCGCCCGTCGAGGGCCGCCACGATGGTGGGGATCTGGATCCCCAGGTCCATAGCGATCTGGGCCGTCCACTTGCCCGTGCCCTTCTGCCCCGCCTTGTCCAATATCATGTCGACCAGCGGCTTGCCCGTCTCATCGTCCTTCACCCTGAAGACCTTGGCGGTCAATTCGATGAGGAAGGAATCCAGGATACCCTTGTTCCACTCGGTGAAGATGTCCGCCAGTTCGGCGGCTCCCAGGCCCAAGACCTTTCGCAGGATGTCGTAAGCTTCCGCGATAAGCTGCATGTCGCCGTACTCGATGCCGTTATGCACCATCTTGACGAAATGTCCCGCGCCGTCCGGACCCACGTGCGTCACGCAAGGTCCTGAGTTGGTCTTGGCCGAGATGGCCTCGAAAACGGGCCGTACGAACTCATAAGCCTGCGCGCTTCCGCCCGGCATGATGGAAGGCCCGAACCGGGCCCCTTCCTCACCGCCCGAAACGCCGGCCCCGAAAAAATAAAAACCTTCCTTCGTCAACTCGGCCTCGCGCCGCTGGGTGTCCTTGAACCAAGAATTACCCCCGTCGATGATGATGTCACCTTTGGACAGCAGGGGCTTCAAGAGCTTGATGGCGTCGTCCACCGGGTCCCCGGCCTTGACCATGAGCATCACCCGGCGGGGGGGCTTGAGGGACTTCACGAAGTCTTCCAGGCTGTGGGCGCCGATGAATTTCTTGCCGACATTGCGTTTCATGAAGGAGGTCACGCGGTCGCTTCTCAGGTTGCAGACGGCCACCGAGAACCCGTGGTCCTCGATGTTCATGGCCAAGTTCTCGCCCATCACCGCGATGCCTAGCACCCCAAAATCAGCCAACTTCAAGGATTCCGCCGTGGCCGCCATATCCGCCTCCTAAAATTTGTCATTCTGAGCCCTTCGAGGGCCTCAGGGCGAAGCCTTTTGCCAAAGCCTGCCCTGAGCGAGGCTTTGGCCGAGTCGAACGGGAATCTATGTTTACTTGCGGTATCCTTCACTTCGTTCAGGATGACCGCCGATGCTATTTAAGACAGTCCAATGAATTGGCGGTCATTTTAACATGGGCCCGGAGCGAAATGAGACTAGCCCCCTTATAATTAACCAAGTCGCCACCTTTCAAATCGCTTTCCAGGAAGCCCCTTGGCCCTTCTTTCCAGAATTGTCATCGTTTGTTATTCCGCCTCCCTCGTGGTCTGGGCTTTCCTCTGGAAAGGCCGCCTGCCTTACCATATCGACACCCGCCTCTACGCCTATCCCGACCATGCCTATAACCTTCAAAGTTTCCAGGAAGGCCTCCTGCCCCTTTGGAACCCTTATATCGCCTGCGGGGTTCCCCATCTAGCTAATTGGCAGTCGGCTTTTTTTTATCCACCCTTTTGGCTCTTCGATCTCACGGGTCTTTCCGATTGGATGATGTGGATGGCCTTGGCCCATGCCGCGTTCGCTTTTTACGGTTGTTATCTTTGGCTCAAGTCCCAAAAGGCCGAGCCTCTCTGGGCCGCCTTGGGCGCTCTTTCCCTGGCCGGATCGGCCCACTTCGTCTCCTGTTGGGCCAATATCCCCTTCATCGCCACGGCCGCTTGGATACCCTGGATATTCTGGGCTGCGGCCCGGTCGCTCCAAAACCATTCCCCAAAGAACTGGTTACTTCTTCTTTCTTTCATCGCCCTGCAAGTCCTCGCCGGTTATCCCTTCTTCACTTTCTATACACTCTTGTTCCTCATCGTTTGGTTCGAGAACCAAAAACCTTCCACCACCACTCGGTTGAATTTTTTTGCCGCGTTGACCGGCGCTGGTTTCCTCACCTGCGTCCAATGGCTTCCCTTTTTTGATTTTTTGAGTTTCTCCTGGCACGACTTCTGGACCGACTATCCCTATTTCACCAAACCGGTGGAATACCTCACGCTCTTGAAACCCGATGCCTTGGGAATATTGGGGACGGATTCCTATAAAGGAAGCTTCGCCAACGCTCCTTTCAACCTCTATCTGGGTCTTGTCCCTCTGGCTCTGCTCGCTTGGCGGCTCATTCGCCGTAACCTTTCTCTTTTTTGGACCTTCTCCACCCTTTTCTTTTTCCTTTGGCTGGCGGGTTATCACCTCATTATCTGGCGATGGCTCCCCCGGCCCCTTTTGGAATTCCTCGAACCGTCCAAAGCCGTAGGGCTTTTTATTTTTTGCGTCGTGACTTCCATTGCCTCTCAAAAGGGACCCTTCTCCCTCCCAAAGAGGACTACCCTGGCTCCCTGGCCCGCCTTCGTGGTCGCCCTTTGGCTACTGGATATCATTCTCGTGCCGTTCCGCTTGCACCATCCCATGCCCGATCCTTTTCATTCGGCGGAGCTGGAACAAGAAGCCTCATCCATCCGGGATCTTTTGCCCGCGGGCCGTCTCTTGAGCCTGCACCCGGCGGGGGAGATGGCTTTCCCCGGGGACCAGGCCTTGGAGCGATCCTTCGAGAGGCCCGTCCACACTTTCCTTCCCAACTCGAACATGGCCTTTGGCCTTCGGTCGGCGGAGCAATATCTTTATTTACAAGTCGACGGTTCCCAAAATTTGACCCGTTACATCAATAAGGGTTTTAGGGACGGTTACTCGGGAGGGCTTTTGGACCTGGCGGGGGTGCGTCTCTTCCTGATGCCCCAAGTACCGGCCGGAGCCAAATATCGGACCATCGGGAATTTCGGAGGGGACCTGCTCATCCTCAACTCCAAAGCGGCGGCGGACACCCGTTGGGTAGGGGACAAGGTGGAAATGGCGGGGCGGCCGGAGATACTTCAAGAACTGTCGGCCAATAACAGTCAGTGGGAACAGAAAGTTTATTTGGAAAGAACGCTGAAGGAAGGGTTCTTTCATTTGGATCCCCTCGCGCAAAGGCGGGCCCTTCTTCCCCTTGCGGGTTATCCCCGCCCCTCAGCGGGCCAGGTCTCTTTAATGGAAGCTTACAAGTCGCCCGGTTATGCCATCCTCAACGAAACCTACTGCCCTGGCTGGCACGCCTGGGTGGACGGCGAACCCGCGCCCGTCCTTCGGGCTTACGGGCTCTTCATGGCGGTGCCCTTGACCGCCGGGGGACACCAGGTGGACTTCCGTTACGAACCAACCGCTTTACGATTGGGCTTGTTCATATCCTTGGTAATGCTGAGCCTGCTAGTGGGTTTGGGTTTGAAGAGGCGTCGGTTTTAACGACCCGGTCTTTTCCAAGGCTTCCTTTAAAGTTCGCGCTATTTCCTCCGGGCTTCCAACCACCCAAAAATCCATGAAGGTAAGCCGGGGGGACAGCTCCAAGTGGCCCTGGGCTTCCATCACGGTCACGCCCTCCCGGGTCAGATAGGCCCGGACGGGCTCGGCCTCCTCGAGTTGTAAAGCGAACTGACCTGTCACCGCAACGACCGGTTGGGTAGCCTTCGGAGCTAAGCCCAGGGGCCTCTTTTCTCCCATCACCAAACCTTCCACCCTTTGGAAATGGAATTCCGTTCCCACACCCAAGGCGACCGGCAGTTCCACGCCCCCCTTGAGGGCCGCCTCGCCCCGTGGGATGACATAGTTCAAGAGTTTCCCCACCCTTTCGCCTGGTCCGAGAACGGCCTCGACTTGGGTCCAAAGGACTTCCGGACTCTTAAGAGGGTTAGGAGTGGGAGAAGGCGTGGGACTGGCCCGGCGTAAAGGGACAAGGCTGGGGGTCTTTCCGGGCCGTGGTTGGGATCGGGCCAAGAACCGGCCCAAAGCCTTGAGGCCCTCCACCAGACGCCCCTGGGGCCCTTGGGCGCTGAAATAAAGATGTTTAACGGCGGGGGACCCGTTCAGATAGGGGCCCAGCAGGGCCTCCACTTGGAAAGACCGCCTTTTCAGCTCTGCCTGGGCACTAGGGACTTCTTCTTCCAATAAGACCATCTCTCCTAGCGCCAAGAAGTCCGGCGCGCGGCCAAGCTTGGCGGGAGGCAAGGGAACCAGGGCGGTCCAAGAGGTCAGTCCCATCCCGGGCTCCAGGGGGATGCCCCCCACGACCATGTTCAGGTCCGTCCGGGGATAAAGGGCCTGGGTCGTCTTGAGGGTCCCGATCGGGGTGCCCCATAGGGTCATCGCTCCAACGAGGGACCAGCCCAGGAAAAAGAAGAACGCCCTCCAGGTCTTCATCGGTTAACCCTCCGTTAAATGTTCGAAGCCCTCCAAGTTTACACCGCTCCCGAAGGGCCGAACCTATTAGTTTTCCCTTCCCCCAACCTCTTGCACAGGCTTATGATTTCCCAGCGGTTCACCCGAATTCAAAAGAGACCCTGGCATGGAGATCAAAAAGCCCCTCGACCAAACCACCACCCAGATCAAGACGATATGGGGTAATGCCAATGCCCTGCTGACCCGCTATCAAAAGATCTGGTGGGTGGACGCCTCCTTGCTGCTTGGCGTCGTGGGGCTCATCTTCGGTGTCTTGAGCGTCTCGGGCGAATGGACGGGCCATCACCGAGAAGTGGTGGTGATCGATCTTTCCCCCTGGGCTCTTCCCAAATACACCTTTTTCACCCTTTGCCGGGGCCTGACCGCCTACGGCCTCTCGCTCATCTTCACCCTGGCTTACGGTTATTGGGCGGCCAAGGACGCCATGGCCGAAAAGGTCCTCATCCCCTTGTTGGATATTTTCCAGAGCATCCCCGTCTTGACCATCATGCCGGGACTGGTGCTGGCCATGGTGGCCCTTTTCCCTGACAGCAACGTGGGTTTGGAACTGGCCGCTGTCATCTCCATCTTCACCGGCCAGGTCTGGAACATGATCTTCAGTTTTTATCAGTCCCTCAAATCCGTCCCTCTTTATCTACAAGAAGCAGCCGCGGTCTACCGTTTCGACTGGCTGCGCAAGGCTATCAAGCTGGAGATCCCCTTTTCCACTATGGGGCTTATCTGGAACAGCATGATGAGCATGGCCGGCGGCTGGTTCTACATCACCATCATCGAGGCCTTTCAATTGAAGGGGAAGGACTTCCGCTTGCCGGGCCTGGGTTCCTACATGAGCTTTGCCGCCGAGAAGGGAGACAACTGGGCCAAGCTTTGGGGCGTCATCGCGATGATCCTCATGATCGTGGTCTTAGACCAGCTCTTATGGAGACCCCTGGTGGTCTGGGGCCAAAAATTCCGCGTGGAGGAAGGCGGGTCCGAGGACTCGATGGATTCCTGGTTCCTGGACCTGCTGAACCGTTCCCAGATCCTGCGGACCTTCCAAGGACTCTTCCAAACCAAGGCTCTGGTCCACGGGACTACCCCTCTCTCGGCGGAAGGCCCAGCCGCGCCCGCTCAAGCTCCCAGCCCAAAAGAAACCGCCCTGGTCCTTTCCTCTCGAGCTTCCCGTGAGCGCTTGGCCCGTGTCGTTTCCATCATCGCTTTCTTCTTATTGATAGCCTCCATGGGCTTCGGCGCTTGGAAGGTCATCGAGCTTTTTTCCCAAGTGAAACTGCCCCAATGGCTCACGATTTTCGAGGAAGCCGGGGTCACCCTTTTGAGGGTCTTGGTCACCTTGGTGATCTCCTCCCTTTGGACCATCCCCGTGGGCCTTTGGATCGGTCTTTCTCCCCGGCTCTCACGCCTGTCCCAACCTTTCGTCCAGGTGGCGGCTTCCTTCCCGGCCCCCATGCTTTTTTCCTATGTCATCATCGTCATGCATTTCCTGGGCATATCCCTGGGCTGGGGCTCCATCGCCTTGATGGTCCTGGGCGCCCAGTGGTACATCCTCTTCAACGTCATCGCCGGTTCCATGGCCATTCCCTCGGACCTTTTGGAGGCCGCCCGCATGTACCGCATCAGCGGTTGGGCGCGCTTCACCAAAGTGCTCATGCCCGGCATCTTCCCCTACCTGGTGACCGGCCTGGTTACCTACGCCGGGGGCACCTGGAACGCCAGCATCGTGGCCGAATATGTCACGGACAAGGGCCAAACCCTGACGGCTTTCGGCTTGGGGTCCCAGATCAGTCAGGCTGCCTCCAATGAGGACTTCCCCATGCTGGCGGCCAGCGTGGTGGTGATGTCGCTGATGGTGGTGGGTTTCAACCGCCTAGTCTGGAAGAGGCTGTACCGCTTGGCGGAAGAGAAGTACTCCCTCAGCAAATGAAGGAATTTGCTTCGGAGTTAGAAGTTTTGAGTTCTAAGTTATGAGTTGTGGTAAAGTTTTCTTGGGGAGCTTGTCGCGCCCCAAGAAAACTTCCTAAACTGAAAACTCAAAATTCAAAACTCAGAACTTTTGTGGAGGTTTAACGTGGCGGTCGACATAAAAACAGTCCAAGAAAACCTCAAGCTATGCGAGTTGAAGAATGTCAGCCAGGAATTCAAGCTTCCCAGCGGGAAGGAACTGAAGGTCCTGGAGAATATCAGCCTTTGCATCAACCGGCGCGAGGTGGTGGCGCTCTTGGGCCCCTCGGGCTGCGGCAAATCCACGCTCTTGCGTATCCTGGCCGGTCTCATTTCCCCTACCACCGGCGAGGTGCTTTACCATGACCAACCCTTGGTCGATCTGAACACGGGTGTTTCCATCGTCTTTCAAAGTTTCGCTCTCTTCCCCTGGATGACCGTGGCGGAGAACATCCAGACCGCCCTGCAATCACGCGGCTTCCCAGCCAATGAGATCGAGGAAAGGGCCCAAAAGGCCATTCAAATGGTGGGTTTGGCGGGGTTTGAAGAAGCCTATCCTCGCGAGCTTTCGGGGGGCATGAAACAACGGGTCGGTATGGCGCGGGCCCTGTCCGTGGACCCTGAGATCCTCTTCATGGATGAGCCCTTCAGCCACGTGGACGCCCTGACCGCCGAGTCTTTAAGGGCGGAAGTCATCGACATCTGGGCCGCCCATGACAAGAATCCCTCTTCCATATTATTGGTGAGCCACGACATCCCCGAAGTGGTCTACATGGCCGACCGCATCGTGGTATTGGGCGCCCATCCGGGTCGGGTCTTGAAGATCGTCGAGAACCCCCTGCCCCGCCCACGCGATTATCGCTCACCGGACTTCATGAAGAAGGTGGACCAGCTCCACGACGTCATCACCGGCCATGAAATTCCCGATGAGCCTCAGTTGGACCTCGTCCCCGCCGGGCTGGCCGCTTGCGAACCCCTGCCCGACGCCCTTCCCAGCGTCATCGTGGGTATCCTCGAATACCTGGACGCCCGCGAGGGGAAAGAGGACGTTTTCAAGATCGCCACCGAGACCGACAAGGAATTCGGGGACATCATCAAGATCGTCAAGTCCGCCGAACTCCTGGAATTCGTGGACACCCCCAAACGCATGGTCGTCCTGACCCCTGACGGACAGCGTTTCGTGAAGGCCACATCCCAGCAGCGCCAGGTCATTTGGCGGGAACAACTTTTAAAACTGCGGCTGTTCAAGCAGGTTTACGACATGATGCTCAAACATCCCCGCAAGGGCCTGGACGCCGACCTGGCCCAGGAAGTCATCATCTTCAATTTGCCCGCGGAGAATTACGAGAAGATGTTCGAGATATTCGTTCATTGGGCCATGTACGGGAACCTTTTCGCCTATGACGAGAACACCAACATGCTTTCCTTCACCCGCAAACGCCAGCGCAAGAACAAACCGAACGGGAAACCCGAGGATAAGTCCGAAGGACCCGACATCCCAGGCGTTGACCAGTCCTCTGAACCTCCTGTGGAGGCCGCCGCCCAACCTCCAACTTCCACCACCAGCGAGACCACGGCAACCGAACCGAATAAATCGGAAGAGACGACTCCAAAAGTTTAACCATCGGCCATCCGCTGCCCGCTAATGGCTGCCTTTCGTGGTAAACTGTCGGCGGTCGTTATCCCCTTTCTAAAGGACCTCCCCATGGACTTGCACGCTTTCGTCGACCATATCCTCCACCTGAACCAATATCTCCCTGAACTGGTGCAAGCCTATGGGGTGGTGATCTATGGCATCCTCTTCGCGGTGATCTTTTGTGAAACGGGATTGGTAGTGACCCCCATCCTTCCGGGGGATTCCCTTCTTTTCACGGTCGGGGCCCTGAGCGCCACCGCCCAATTGAATGTCGGTTTTTCCTGGGTGTTGTTGACCGCGGCGGCCTTGCTGGGGGATCACAGCAATTACTGGATCGGCCGATTCTTCGGCCCAAATGTTTTCGGGAAATTCATGAACAAGAAATACTTGGACAAGACCCACGAGATCTACGAGAAGCACGGGGTGCAGACCCTGATCCTTTTCCAGTTCGCGCCTATTTTTCGGACCTTCGCCCCGTTCGTGGCGGGCGTAGGCAAGATGACCTATGGGAAGTTCTTCCGGTATAACCTCACCGGCGTATTGCTTTGGACCACCATTTGTATTTTCGCGGGGTACTTCTTCGGGAACCTGCCGTGGGTGAACCAACACTTTGAGGTGGTCATCTTGGGGATCGTTTTTGTCTCGTTGATCCCGACCTTCATTCAGATCGCGAAATATTTCCTGGGAACCTCTCAAGCCCCAGCCAAAAAGCAAAAAAAGAGATAAATCTCCAACAAAATCTATGCAACTATGATGAATAAGATAAATGTGATGAGGATAAGGCCTCAGTTTTTGACTCTATCCCATCCATCTCATTTATCAAAGTTCCTATGCCTTTGACTCTTGTTGGGGTTCTAATGTGAAAACCTAACTACTGTTGGTGACCAGGATCTTCCCTCGGGCAAGGACCTGGTCGCCCGACAGCACCACGTAGAAATAGACCCCTGTCGCCACCGGTGACCCGTTCTTGTTCGTCCCGTTCCAAGTGGCCATTCCCCTCATTTCATTGACCTGCTGGCATAACTCCCCTGAGAGCGTGTAAATATTCACCATCGCGTTATCCGGCAGGCATCCGAAATTCACCACACCGTTATAGGCTAGTTTGGGGCTGAAGGGATTGGGCCAAACGTGCATCTCGCAAGTGGGGGTGGCCGTGTTGGTGGGCGTACCCGTATT
This sequence comes from uncultured bacterium, assembly GCA_964560635.1. Taxonomy (GTDB): domain Bacteria; phylum Oederibacteriota; class Muellerivitia; order Muellerivitales; family Muellerivitaceae; genus CAZLND01. Next base: position 10,803 of record CAZLND010000065.1, read on the forward strand.
CGTGGGCGTCAGGGTGTTGGTCGGGGTCCCGGTATGGGTGGGGGTGTTCGAAGGGGTCAAGGTCCCGGTCGGGGTATCCGAGGGAGTGAGCGTGCCCGTCGGGGTGACGGTGGGGGTCAAGGTCCCCGTGGGGGTGTTCGTGGGAGTGGGTGTGAAGGTAGGCGACAGGGTTCCCGTTGGAGTGGGTGTGTTCGTGTTCACGCTGGTAAAGCTCTGTGCCTCGATGAAGACGTTCGAATCTA
>CAZLND010000066.1:0-794 GCA_964560635.1 uncultured bacterium
CCTTGCTGGTAAAGGTAGTTAGCCAAGTCCTGAATATCGGCCTGGCTCAACTGATCGGCGTAACCTTGCATAGCGGCGTCCGGATTGAGCTTCACCGGGTCCTTGGTATAAGCCGCGATGTAATCGGCGTCCCGGACCGAGGCTATATGGGAGAGGTCAGGCCCAATGTCCTCGCCGACTCCCTTGAATCTGTGACAAGTGGAACAATTTTCCTCGAACAAGTGGGGCGCTTTCGGACTGAAGGCTCCGCCTCCTAAACTGCTCATGTAAGCCACGAGAGCTTCCACTTCCCCGTCCAGCAGGTTGAAGTTGGGCATCTTGGTCCCAGGAGTGACCTTCTTGGGGTTGCGGAAGTGATTGGCCAGCCAATCCCGGTTCCGGCGCACCCCGACCTCGTCCAAGACCGGGCCCACGGTCCCGCCATGTCCATGCAAGGTATGGCAGTATTCACAGTGAAGGTCCACATAAAGACGCTTGGCTTCCATGATCATGGGGTCTTTCTCCGCGATGGGGTTGGTCAAGGGCGTCCTTGCCCCTTGGATGGTAAAGAACACCACCCCCAAAATACCCATCCATCCGGCGGCCACCAACCATTTGCGGTCCGCGGGGTGTCGCCGAGGGCCCTTATCGAAGAAGGGAAGGGCGAAGAGGATCCCCACTACGATCATGGGCAAAAGGACGATGGCGAAGGCTTCCAACTTGCCTGGGAAATACTTCAAAAGCTGGAAAACCGAAAGGAAGTACCATTCGGGCCGGGGGTTATAGGTGGTGTCGGTGGGGTTAGCTAGATCCTC
>CAZLND010000066.1:804-11038 GCA_964560635.1 uncultured bacterium
GAATGGCCAAGTCCTCCAATTCGGCGCCTTTCCAGATCGCCACGCCCAACACGATCAAGAAGACGATCAAAATGGCCGTCGTGTCCTTGAAGATGATATAAGGCCAGAAGGATTTGCCCTGGGCTTTGAGTTCCAGATAACGGGAGTTCAGACGAGCTTTCCAGTCCGGGTCCCTTCGGTCCCCGGTTTCCCTTTCGGGCGGGGCCGAGATGCCGTGCCAGACCACCAAAAAGAGGTGGATGGCCATGAAAAGTAAGGTGATAGCGGGGAAGACCAGCACATGGATGGCGTAGAAACGGGCCAAGGTAATGGCCCCCAGGTCCTGGCCGCCTTTCATGATCTTGGCGAGGGCGTTGCCGAGATAAGGGACTTGTTCCACCATGTGGGCCCCCACGGTCGTGGCCCAATAGGCCTTTTGGTCCCAAGGGAGCAGGTATCCGGTGAACCCAAAACCGATGACGAAGAAAAAGAGCAGGACACCCGACAGCCAGGTGATCTCCCGGGGGTATTTATAGGCTCCCATGAAGAAGACCCGCAACATATGCAGGAAGACCGACACCACCATACCGGTGGCCCCCCATTTGTGCAGGCCCCGGAGCAATTTGCCCATGGGGACCTCGGAGGAGATGTACTTCACCGAGTCATAAGCGTGGTCAGGGGAGGGGGAGTAATGCATGGCCAGCAGGATGCCGGTCACCGCTTGCATGATGAAAAAGAAAAGGGTGATGCTTCCCAGGGTATAACGCCAATCCACGCCTTTGGGGATGTGCCGGTCCAGGATGACTTCCTTCACCTTGCGCCAACCGGTGCGCTCGTCGAGCCAGTCGAGGATGGTTTTCATTAGGCTTCACCCCCGGGGAGGACATAGATGAAGCCCCCCTCCACTTTCACGGGATACTTTTGAAGGGGCTTGGGCGGGGGACCGGAGAGCACCGATCCATCCTTCCCGAAGACTCCCCCGTGGCAGGGACAAAGGAAAGCCTGTTTTCCGGCGTCCCAACGATAGGGACAGCCCAAATGGGTGCAGTGGGGGTCGTAGGCCACCCATTCCCCCTTTTGTAATATGACCCACACCGAACTGGGGCTTTCGATGACCTCCCAGCCGTCCTTCTTGCGTTTAACGTAGTCCAGTTTGATGGGATCGCCTTCCTTGACGCTGTCCACGGGGCCCACTTGGACCCAATCCTCTTTCTTGCCGCGCCACGCGGGGGAGAGGAAATAGTAAAGACCGGAGCCGCCCAGTACGAAGCCGATGAAGCTTCCCATAAGGGTGATGAGGCCTATTAGGAATGTCCTACGCTGCGGATTTTCCGGCTCCTGCTGGGATTGGTCTTTAGGGCACATTTGGGGTTCCTTTTAACGTTTTCAATATCCTAAAAAAGACATCCACTCCCCTGGATGATGGGAGTCATAGAGGGATGCAAAAAAGGCCGGGTGGAGAGAGCTCCCCGGCCTTCTTGCGAAATAAGTTGGAAAGAGGTTGTCCTCCTCCCTTTTATTTCGACGCCCCGGACCCCTGAATAGTCCGGAGGTATTTGACGACGCTTTGGACCTGCTCGTCCGTCAGCTTCCCCTTGTACTTCGGCATCTTCTTTTTCCCGTTGGTCACCGTCGTGACGATCTCCGCGTCCGTTAACTTCACGGCATCGGCCCGGGTCAGGTCCATTTCGACGGGTTCGGTTTTCAAGACCTTGGCCATTTTGACCACGCCTTTGGCGTCCTTGCCGTGGCATTGGGCGCATTTGCCCTCGAAGATCTTCTGACCGTCCCCTCCACCCGCGGCGGCCTTTTCCTTCTTCGGCGCGGCAACGGCGAAGGCCGCGAGGAAGAGGCTCAACGAGAGGAAAATACTGGTAAAACCAATGACTTCTCTTACCCTCATTTTCATTATTGAAAATCGGGTTTCATCCGATGGGGTAATGAGGGTCACGCATTTTTCAGTATTGGGGCCTTCGGCCCCGTTCTCAATAGACGAAATGTGTAAATGCTTTTTCATAAAATCCTCCATTTTTTAGGGATGGAAGGCCGTCTTTCGGCGGCCTTCCGATCCTGGTTATCGATCAAAAGAACACGAACAGCGAATCGGATATTTGGTGCGCGTTGGTGTATCCCGCCGCCGAGTTGGTCATCGTCAAAGTGTAGGTCGGGTTCATATAGACCTGCTCGACGAAAGGCGTCAGGGCCCCCAAGGTGAACTTCTCCGTGTCCTGATAGGAGGCGTTCAAGTTGGAGGTGGTGGAATCCCAGCGGAAGACCAGGGGCGTGATCTCGTCCATCTCATAATCCAGCTCCCCGAAAACGCCGGCGGTCTGTGGACCGCCTGGTCCGGTGGCCGTGAAGACCCCGGTGTTCGTTTGGCCGAATTCACCCCCGACCTTGATGTCCAGGTTCTTCACGATGGGCGAACTGATGAAAAGGGCCGTGTTGAAGAATTCCTGCCCAGCGACGTCGCCCGTGCCGCCGACCGAAGCGGTCGCCCCCACGGAAGCGTTGTAGCCGTTGTAGTAAGTGGCGTTGACCGCCAGACCGTCGTCGCCGATGAATTGGTTGACGAAGATCTGCATATCCTTGGCGTTGTTGGTGTCCGAAGCCGGGGCTTGGATGCTGGTCGAGGTGACCGCCTGTGATTTATTGTTCACCAGGCCGGTCGCGGTGGGGTTTTGGATCCCGTCATAGAAACCCAAGGTCACCCGCGTGTCATCGTGGGTGTAACCCAATTCCAAGCCCGTCCCGGTCGGCTTGATGGCCGAAGCGATGGTGGCGTTCCCGACCGGTCCACGGTCCGAACCTCCGAAACCGTCCGCGCTGAACTTCCCGATCCTCACCGTGAAGAAATCGTTCTCCGACCCGGTGACAAAACCCATCTTGGCGCTGGACAGGTTGGGGGCCGTTCCGGAGAAGATGCCGGTGCCGTTCCCGAAGCCGAATTCGTTGTAGGAGAAGAAATGCTTGCTGATCGCCCCGCCGATGTAAAGGCTGTCCCCGCCCAGGTTGAAACTGGCGCTATCAGGGGTCGGGATATTATTCGGTTGGGTGGTCGTTTTGACCGAACCTCCGGCCGAAAAGCGGGCCGCGATGTAATTGGTGACATCGAACTTGCCCCCGTTCATATCATTCCCAATGTCCTTCGGGATACGGTAGCCCGCCGCCCGGAAGTTGTATCCGAACTTGTTCAACTGACCATAACCCGGATTGTGACAGGTTGAGCAGTTGTAACTGTACATCCTGGCGAACATCGGGACTGCGTTAGCGGATGGCGTGAACCACAAGGAAAAGCCGACCGCCGCGAAAACGGCAAGAAGCCCTTTTTTCATTTTTTCTCTCCTCGTCTGAAATTGAACGTCTTTTTTCCAACCGTTCAGAGGAGAGGATAAAGGGGGTCAAAAAACTTCTTTATGACGTAGCTCATGCAAAGGGGAGGGTGGAGGAAATCAATTGTGATCTAAATCATGTAATGCGGGTGGCAAGCCTGGAAACCCTTGTAAAACCAGGGAAAATAAAGGGGCCCTAAAATCCTTTTGCTGGGGATTTTTTGGGGTGGCATCCACCTTGGTGGTGGAGGTTCCGCCATCGAATGGGCAATTCTGGGGAATGCTGGAAGAAATAAAGAAGAAATTTACGTTGATACGACCGAAAGAGACCGATGACTACCGATAAGTCTTTGAGCTTTAAGAAATGGCTTGGTTTTATCGGTCGTTATCGGACGTGATCGGTCTTATCGATGTCAAAGTCGTCTTTTAAAATATTTACGACGATACGACCGATAGAGACCGATAAGGCTACGGACTTAAATGGACAGTCAGGTTTTATCGGTCGTTATCGGATGTTATCGGTCTTATCGATGTCCAAGCCGGGTATTGATGTTTCAGCCGTTGATGAGGCGGGCGATGCCAAGCAACCAAGTGAGGTCTTACAGCGATACGACCGAAAGAGACCGGTGACTACCGATAAGGATATGGGGAAGCCATCGGTCGTTATCGGATGTGATCGGTCTTATCGATGTCCAAGCCGGGTATTGATATTTCAGCCGTTGATGAGGCGCGCGATGCCGAAGGCGGCCCCGGCGGCGGCGATCCCGATGGCCGTGACCGTGAGGGCCCCCTTGAAGGGGTTCTGGCCCGTGAGACGGGCTTTGAAGTAGCCGAAGGTCAGGAGGCAAAGGACGGTAATAAGAGAGGAATATTCCAAACCCTGAGTGGGCGTGCTGGTGAAAAAATAGGCCGAAAGGGGCACGAGTCCGCCGAGGGCGTAAGACCACCCAATGCGGAAAGCGCTCAAGAGAGCGGCGCGGGGGTTGGGCTTTTCCAAACCCAGCTCGAAACGCATCATGAAATCCACCCATTTTTCATGGTCCTTCGCCAGGTCCTTGGCCACCTGTTCCTGGGCCGCGGGGGAAATGCCGTAGGCGGCCAGTATCTCCTTCACCTCGGCTTCTTCTTTATGAGGGACATCCTTCACTTCCATGGCCTCGCGCTTCTGCTCTCCCTCGTAATGCTCCAATTCGGTCTTGCCGGCCAGGTAGCCGCCCAGTCCCATGGAAATGGTCCCCGCCACCACTTCCGCTATTCCCGCCAGAAGGATGATGGCATTACTCCCGACGGCGCCGCTCAAACCCGCCGCCAAGGCGAAGGGAACGGTCAGGCCGTCCGAGATGCCGATGACGAAATCCCGCAAAGCGGCCGTGGAACCATAGTGGGTCTCATGGTGATGATGGTGGTGGGGATGGGGAACCAAGTCATTCTCCTAGGGTTTGAATGGCCCCGAGTTTAAAACAGGCGGAAGGGCAAGACAAGACTCCCGGCAAGAATAAGGGAAACAAGGGTTTACCTTGCGTGGCGGACCCCCGGAATAAAAAAAGGGCGATCTATGGGGTGGATCATAGGAAAAGAGCAGACCCCTTCCTATCATAAGAATTGAAGAAGATTCTTAGTCGGGCACCTCTATAAAAGGGTGCGAGACCCCTGGAAATCGGGGGGTACGTAGCGAGAAAAAGAATTCTTCTTCAAATCCCGGGGATATGGTCCACCCGGGATTTTTATTGAGGGGCAAAATTTCCAAAGCCTTGCCCCGAAGGATGGGCTTGTCGAAGCCAGTGGGGTTAGGGCCCTATCCTAAATCTCGCCCGGAACGAATCCTGCGAGCCCTCGATGGGTAGGCCAAAGATGGTGACCAGGTCGGGGATCGTCTGTAGGCCCAGGCCCAATAAGATCATCGCCACGCCCAGTACCCCCAAATGTTTGTCCGGCAGGTTTTCCAGCCACCATTCCACCCGGGGACTCAGGACCGTGGCCAAAAAACTCACGATGGCGACGGTCATGCCGATGAGAAAGCCGAATCCGGTGGAGTTCAGGCCCCCGCCCAAGTAACCCGCGAGCCCGCCGGCCAGGCCCACGACCAGGCCCCGCCAGATCGAGGCCGAAACCCGGCGTTTTGAAAAAAAGATCTTCGATTGGCTGGTGAAATCATTGGTCAGGGCATAGCCCTTGGCGTAGAGGAAAAAGAGGCCCAGGCCGCTCAGGAGCCCAAAGGCCAGACTAGAGGTCCCGCCGAACAGGCGCAGGGAGGCCACGCCATAAAGGATCCCGCGGGCCGCTCCGAAAAGGGGCGATTGTAGAAGAGGGGAACTGCCGTACAATTTCTGATGGCGGCGTACCCGGTAGAATTCGATCGATAGGAGTATCCCTAAACCCACGCCCATCACCAGCCCGAAATAGGGTCCCAGGAAAAGGCCATAGCCTATGCCGAACAAGAAGGCGTAGGTGAAGATGCGGGTCAAATGGCCCAAGGGCCCCTGATGGCCGCCAAAAAATTCGTAAGTCAGGTAAATGCCGCCCATTCCACTCAGGATGGTACCCACAAAACTGCAATAGGCCAATCCGCGGGCGGTGAGTGCGAGGTGGGGTAACATTTGAGGAATATCATATAGGCTTTGGAAGAAAAGTATAGATTGGCGGATAAGGCGCCCTATCCAATAAAAAAGAAAAGAGGGTAACTGGACATTGATAAAACCGATAAAGTCCGATCACTACCGATAAGAGATCAGTTCGATCAGGCATCGGTTTTATCGGTCGTTTATCGGTCGTATCGTCGTACATCCATCTTGGGTTCTTTGGTTCTCTTTTGGTGGCGGTTCAACCATTGTTTTGTATCTTGCCCCGTTCCCCCCTTTGCCCTATCCTGCCCTTCGTCTTTCGCCCGATCCCATTCTTCAGGAGAGAATCGATGAAACGCATATTGATGATCATGGCTTGGCTTGGGTCTTTCTTCGGGGCTTCCCGTCTTCCGGTGAAGGCCGAGGAAACGACGGCGGGTGTTCGGGCCATCATTCAACTGGCCAAGGGCGGGAAGGTCGTCATCAAGTTCTATCCCCAGGACGCGCCCGAGAGCGTGGCCAATTTCATCAAGCTGGCCAAGAAGGGTTTTTATGACGGGCTGACTTTCCATCGGGTCATTTCAGGTTTTGTGGCGCAAGGCGGGGACCCGAGCGGTGACGGCAGCGGCGGCCCCGGATACACCATCAAGGGTGAGTTCACCGATAACGGCGTCAACAACACCCAGATCCACGTGAAGGGCGCGGTGGCGATGGCTCGCACGAACGTCCCCGATTCGGCGGGAAGCCAGTTCTATATCTGCCTGGAAGCTCTACCTTCCTTGGACGGCAAGTACGCGGTTTTCGGACAGGTCATCGAGGGGATGGACGCGGTGGAGCAGATACAGGTCGGGGACAAGATGGAGAAGGTCACCATCGTTGAGGACACTACGGCCCCCACACCCACGGCGGCCTCCACTACCGGCAATCCGTAAGCGGACCTTAATCCTCGGCCGCTTTTTCTTCATCTTCCTTCTTCTTGCCTTGCTCCATCAATAATTTTCGGGCGGCTTCCAGTTCTTTTCGGCGTTCCTTGTTCGGCTGGGGGTAGCTCATTTTCAATTCCTTGAGAGTACTCAGGAAGATCTGGGAAATGATCAGCCGGGCGTCCTTCTTGTTGTCCGCTGGAACCACATACCAAGGGGAGGTCCGGGTGCTGGTGGCGCTAAAGCAGGCCTCGTAGGACTTGCGGTAATCCTTCCAATGCTCCCTTTCCTGAATATCATCCATATTGAATTTCCAATACTTTTCCGGTTTCTCCAGCCGGTCCAGGAACCGTTTTCTTTGTTCTTCCTTTGAAAGATGGAGGAAAAGTTTGATGATCCGGGTGCCGTTACGGTAAAGATGATCTTCTAGACCCATGATCGAACGATAACGTTCTTTCCACACTGTCTTTTGACCGAGAAGTTCTTCCGGAATTTGTTCCGCGTGAAGGATCTCCGGATGGACCCGGGCGGTCAGTACTTCCTCATAATAAGAACGGTTGAAGATCCCGATCTTCCCCCGTTCGGGCAGGTCACGGGTGGTCCGCCACAGGAAATCATGCTGAAGTTCCTCTGCGCTGGGATGCTTGAAACTGTAAACCTGGCAACCCTGTGGATTGACGCCCGACATGACATGCTTGATGGCGCCATCCTTTCCGGCGGCGTCCATGGCTTGAAAGATCAAAAGCACCGAATAACGGTTGTCCGCGTAAAGAAGGCTTTGGTAGGTGCTTAATTCGGCCACATGTTCCGCCAAGGCCTCTTGATAGGCTTCCTTCGAGTCGCAAATGGGTTTTATCCGGGTGGGCCATTTTTTGAGTTCGACGTCCTTGCCTTCCTTCACCTGATAATCCCGGGGATCGATCTTCAAGTTTGTTCCTTTGACACCTGGTTATTGTCCACAACAGTCTTCCGATTCTTCATCCGCCTTAGCGCCAGCTGGCATGGACAAAAACTTTTCCTGACAGTGGGGGCTACAAAAATAGAAAGTCTTTCCATCGCATTCAGAATGGAGCGCGGTACTTTCGTCCACGGTCATCCCGCAAATGGGGTCCTTGGTCACGGTCTTCGATCCATCCATGGTCATTTCCCTTTGTTTTTGGTGGAACACTTCTATGAATACAGAAGATGAGTTAGAGCAAGGAACGTGCCGTCCAAACATTTGCGGACGCGGCATCCTGGATCCTATCGACAAGGGTAGCCATTACTTGTTTTTGAGTTTATTGGAATCTGGGGGGAACATCGTTCTCGTGACACGATCAAAATGATGGTACCGAACACTCATTTTGATCCCTCATTGGTCTTATCGTTTTCTCGTCGCTTCATGAAATTATCTTTTCAAACGAGTGAAAGGACACTCCGGCCCTCATGCCTACCACGGGTAATTGAAGACGCCCTTCTTTAAGAAGGTTTGAAGACCTTCAATTCCAAAGCTTTGATGAATTTGAAAATGTCTTGTTAGAGGGCATGGTGCCGGGGTTGGCGAAGTTCCTTCATGACCTGTTTCACGCTTCGCTTGTCATGTTTCCGCATCCCGCAAAAGGGATGGTCTTCCACCCGCATTTTCCTCTCCGCCTGGGCCGGGACGATGGTCCCCTTGAGTTTCCCGTGATAATGGATGGAAACGGACTTCAGGGCCTTGAGGATCTCCTTGGCCTTGTTACGCAGGTTGACGATGGATGCTTTCATGGCGGTCTCCTAATGCGTCTAGTTTATATAGACATTAAAGGGATGTCGAGATTGGGCTACCCGTTGATCCCCACGGGGCTTTGAAGGACCCCGTCCCTCAGGCTCACCTGCCGGTCGGCCAGGTCCGCTAATTGCGGGTTATGGGTGACCATGATGATGGTGATGCCGTCCTCTTTGTTCAGGGTCCTTAAGAGCTCGCCTATCTCGCCGCTTCGCTTCATATCCAAATTGCCCGTGGGCTCGTCGGCCAGCAATATCTCCGGGTCATTCACCAGCGCCCGCGCCACGGCCACTCTCTGCATCTCGCCGCCGGAAAGTTCCCCCGGCAAATGATGGATGCGGTGCTCCAACCCCAAGCGTTTCAAGATGCCCAATCCATCGCCCTTCGCCGTTTCCTTCTTGTGGAAAGTGAAGGGAAGCAAGGTGTTCTCCAACACGGTGAGGGTGGGGATAAGGTAAAAGCCCTGGAAGATGTAACCGAAATATTCCCGCCGGATGGCCGTCAATTTGGATTCGGACAAGGGTATCTTTTGGCTGTTGAACAATTCCTCCCCGCCTACGGTCAGCTTTCCCGACGTCGGGTTGTCCAGGCAACCCAGGATATTGACCAGGGTGGTCTTGCCCGAGCCCGAGGGTCCCACGAAGGCAACGAACTCCCCCTTCTTGATCTCCATCGAGATGTGGTTGACCGCGAAAACTTCCTCGCTCCCGCGTTTGTATTTTTTCACGATATCCTCAGCTTTGATGATGATGCCGTCTTGGGTTTTCATGAGTTACCTCCCATTTGAATGGCCTCGATGGGCCGGATGCGCGCGGCTTTCCAGGCCGGGTAAATGCCACTGATAAGGCCCACCGCCAAGATGATGCCCAATCCTCCCAGCGCCAAAAGCGGGCTTATCTGGATCATAGAACCCGTGGGGGCGTAAGGCAGGATGCTGCGAACGGCCAGGTCGGTCACCTTTTCCAGGGCGAAAGCCAGGGCGTTGCCCAGCAGGCCACCGGCCAGGCAGAGGAATAGGGTTTCTAAAAGGATCAGCTTGAAGATGTCCCAGGGCATGGCGCCCATGCTCTTGAGGATGCCGATCTCCTTGAACCGCTCGAAGACCGACATGATGATGGTATTGATGACCCCGATCATGGCGATGAGGATGGCGATGACCGCGATGGAAAAGACCATGACGCGGGCCGTGCCCACCAGGTTGATGATGGTGTCCCTCACTTGGGCCATGGAAACCACCTGCACGTCCGGCAGGTTGTAGAGCTTGTCCTCCAGCTTTTGCGAGTCCACGCCCTTCTTGACCCTCACTCCCACCCCGGTCAAAAGGCCGGTCTTTTGAAAGAGTTTTTGCACGGTCCCTAAGGGCAGGAAGATGGTCCCGTCATCCTGGGTCCCCGTTCGTTTGAGCACCCCCACGATGGTGAGAGGATCCTTTTTCCCGGGCAGGAGTATCTTGTCGCCCACTTCCCGTTGTTCTAGTTCGGCGGCCTCGAACCCCATGACCGCTTCTTGGGCCTGGGGGTCGGTGAACAAAGTCCCTTGCAAGAATTTCAGGTAAGCCTTCATGCCGGGAAAGGTCTTGGGGTCCACTCCCAGGTAAGGGCTGATGCCCCCGCTTTCTCCTTTATTCGGGTCGAAGACCGCCTGCATCAACATGGGGGTGGTGTTCTCCACCTCCGGGTTCTTGAGGATGCG
>CAZLND010000067.1:0-11001 GCA_964560635.1 uncultured bacterium
TCCACACGATCTGGTGGCGTCCTTCCGCTCCACGCTGGATGAGGCCCGCGGCGCCTCTCTGCTTCTTTACGTGGTAGACGCCGCTGATCGCAACTTTCGTTCCCAGCTCGAGGTGGTTCGGGAAGTCTTGGGTGATATTGGCGCCGACACAACGCCCTATCTTCTTATCCTCAATAAGGCCGACTGCTTGAGCGAAGAACAGAAGCAGGATCTGAGGTGGGAGTATCCGAACGCGGTTTTAACCTCGACCCGTAGTCCCGAGGACATGCAGAGAGTTAGAGAACGCATTATTCACTTCTTCGAGAAAGACATGATCGAAAAGGAGATCCTCGTTCCTTATAGATCTCAAGGTGTCATCAGCGAAATGCGTTTGAATATGAAGATCTTGAAGGAGAGTTTTGTTGAAGAAGGTGTTCTGCTTCTTGTTCGCTCTCGTCCGATCGACCTTCAGCGCGTGAATAAAATGATGAAGTAGTGCCCTGCGGTGTGTCCCGGACGGGCTCGCAAGCACGGTCGATAAGAAATCGTCCACGACGGGGACCCTCGCGGGTTTCGGGCTCTTTTCCATGTTGGATGCCGGGTGTTATTTTTTTCGGCCACGCGTTGCTGAAAGATAGGTATTTTTAAGTTATGAAAACAATAATGAAAATAAGTTTAGTCCTCGCGGGTTATGGTTTGGCTTTTGCCTGCGCTTGCTTGGCGGCTTATTGGAATGACCTCCGAACCGCCCAGTTCCAGGATCAATCCGGTAGGATGGTGGCCGGCGGGGAAATGATCCTTTTCATCGGGGTCTTCGCTTTTTGTTCTGTCTTTCCAACCGGGTTGGCTCTTTTCTTCCTGCGGTCCCAAGATCAATTTTGGAACTTCTTTTCGTTTTTCGCCATCGGATTGGCTTTAACGGGCCCGGTAGCCGAGTGCTATGTATTGCTGGTCAGGATATTCACTTCCTCCACCCCTTCTTTGTGGGCATTCTTCTCGTTCTTCGCTTTGCTTCGAGTTTGGGGAACCTTTGTTTTTGGTGTGGGGGACGTCCTCTTCGCCTTCATTACCACTCTTCCAGAAGCTCGCAAACGCTTGTTGTTGGCGGCTGGGATAGAGGCCGCGCTGTTCCTCTATGTCGCGGTCCACTTATTGATCTGGCATAATTCGGCTTAAGGAAACTATTGAATATGAACGCAGAAAACCACCCTTTCACCGACGTTATGGCTGAAACCGACCTGGCCGAAGGCAAGATGTCCATCGTGAAGGTCAATGGACGCCGGGTCGCGGTCATTCGCAACTCCGGGAAAATTCATGCCATCGATAACGACTGTCCCCATGTAGGCGGGTATCTAGGGCAAGGCACCCTGGAAGGGAATAGCGTGGTCTGCCCCTGGCACCAAATGGCGTTCGATTTAAAAACGGGCCTGGCCACCAATAGGGCTGGTGGTTATTCGGTGGCAGTCCATGAAGTGAAGGTCGAAAACGGCAGGATATGGGTCCGCTAAACCAACACTACTGCGGCGTCCTCGTCAGGGCTAGAAAAAATGCTGACATCTCATTTTGAATTACGCTGTCATTGCGAGGAGTGCCCCGCGCATAGCGGGGCGATCACGACGTGGCAACCTCAGTTTAAATATGCCTTTTCCCAAGGAAGTTTATTTTGGAACTGGGGTTGCTTCGTCATAACCGACCGCCTATTCGGCGGTCATTCCTCGCAATGACACATAACTGAGACATCACCGAAAAAAGGGTTGAAATCAAAAGAATACGGGTGTATACCACTTGGGATGTAACCAATTCCATGCATTCCGAGGTTCAATGCTTCGCCAGCTTTCCATCAAGAATTTCGCCATTGTGGACTCCGTCACGATGGAATTCGGGCCCGGTTTCAACGTCCTCACCGGCGAAACGGGTGCCGGCAAATCCCTCATCGTGGACGCCCTTTATTTCCTCCTGGGGGACCGCATCTCCGCCGATATGCTCCGAGCCGGGGAAGAAAGGGCAGTGGTCGAAGCCCTTTTCCATGTACCAGGTAGATCTCCCGCCATTAAGAAGTTGGCCGAATGGGGCATACAGGCTTCAAATGGCGAGATATTGGTCAAAAGGGAATTCAGCCGCGCTTCCGGAAAGACCCGCAGTTTTGTGAATGGGGAAATGACGACGGCCTCCATGATCGCCGAACTGGGGGATTGGCTCATCGATATCCATGGCCAACACGAACACCAGGCCATCTTCAATGTGGGCCGTCACCGTCAACTCATCGATGCCTTTGGTCACTCGAGCGTTCTTTTGGAAAAGACCGCCGATGCCCATAAAACCCTATCCGATCTTTTGACCGAACAATCCCGGTTGGGAGGCGATTCCCGGGAGATCGCCCGGCGAACCGACCTTCTCCAATACCAGATACAAGAGATAGAAGCGGCCGCCTTGGAAGAGTTGAACGAGGAGGAACTTCTCAACAAATTCCAAATGATGCGCCACGCTGAGAAGATCGCCAAACAGATAACTGAAGCTCAACAAGTCCTTGACGAGGATGGCGGAAACGGAGCCACGGGTCTTTTGGGAACGGCCGTATCTCGTCTACAAGATTCCTCCAAACTCGATCCAGGCCTGGAGCCCTTGTTGGAAACCGCCAAGAACCTCCAAGAAAGCCTGAACCAGTTATCCTTCGATATTTCCCGAAAGCTGGAGACCTATTCTTTCAGTGAGGATGATTTTCAGGAATTGTCGGACCGCATTGATGGCCTCAATCACCTTAAAAAGAAATATGGCGATTCAGTGGCCGATATCTTGAAACACTTCGAACAAGCCCGCGAAGAGCTTAAAAGCCTCCTGAGCCGGGATGGCCGCTTGAAGGAATTAGGGGATGAGATCGAAAAGGCCGCCGAACAATACCGCCGATTGGCCGCCGAACTGAGCGCGAAGCGGGCCAAAACAGGCCAAGGCCTCGCCCACCAAGTACAAGACGCCCTTAAGGAACTGGGGTTGCCCCACGCCCAAATGGGTGTCCAAGTGACGGCCCAAGAGGACGCGGGAAGCCCTGTCGTCGAGAAGGGAAAGCATCTCTCCCTTTCTCCCCATGGTTGGGACAAGGTTGAATTCCTTTTTTCAGCCAATCCGGGCGAGCCCCAAAGACCCTTGGCGAAAGTCGCCTCGGGCGGCGAAGTCTCCCGGGTCATGTTGGCCTTGAAAACAGCCCTGGCCGAAAGTGATGAAGTGCCCACCCTCATCTTCGACGAGATCGACACGGGGGTCGGAGCCCGCACCGCTTCGGCGGTGGGGACCCTCCTCAGCCGATTGTCCGGGACGAAGCAAGTCCTCTGCATCTCCCACCTAGCCCCCATCGCGGGTTTGGGCGACTGGCATTACCAAGTCGCCAAGCGAAGCGGGAAAGAGAAGACCTCCGTTTCCGTTAGCCGTTTAACGGAAAATGAGCGCATTGACGAGCTTGCCCAAATGCTCGGCGGGGACCCGGTTTCCGAAACTTCCCGTACCCACGCCAAAGAACTCTATGCTAGAATGCGGCCGTCGAAGTAGCCGCCGACCCTGATCGGCGCTGACAAAGTAGAAGCCTTAATAAATCCTGGGAGGGAACTTTTATGAAGCTTTGGAGCCGAATTTTGATGGGTAGCTTGGTTGCTGGATTGGCCTTGAGCCTCTGCGTTACCAGCGCTGATGCCGCCACAAAGACGACGACGAAGAAAAAAGCTGAGAAGAAGAAAGAGACAAAGAAGAAGGAAACCAAGAAGACCAAGTCTTACGAGTCTTCGAAGCCCAAGCACCAGTCCGCCGCGAAGCGTTTCGTCACGGGGACTAACACCATGGGCCGGTCCGGTTTGCTCTACGGCGACACCTCCGATGTGGCTTCTGTTGGCCAGATCGAGGGTTCTGCCCACTTGACCTATTCGTCTAACGGTCCCAGCGTGTTATCGACCAGCGACGTCGGATTGCCGATCGGCGGTCATTTCGGTATCACCGATAATTTTGAACTTTCCGCTGCCGCGATCTTCGACTTCTTAAGCGTGTCGAGCTCGCTTCCGGGAATCACCCTCAGCGGTTCAACCACCAATTTCGCTCTTGATTTCGGCGGCAAGTACCGTATCCACACCAAGACCGATGGTCTTAATTTCAGCCTCGGCGGCGACCTCCTGATCCCGACCAATGCTGGTGGGCAAGTGGTTGTGACCCCTCGCGGGACCGTCAGCTACACCCTGGCTGGTGGTTTGTTGTTGAACGGCGATATGGGTCTCCATATCTCCACCGCGACTTATGTTTCATTCGACGCCGGCGTTGGCTTGCCGGTGAGCGATAAGTTCTCGATCATTGGTGAGATCGGTGCCAACCAGATGGGCAACTATGGCTCGGTCTTGGCTGGCGGCGTCCGTGCCGGCTTGTCCGATAGCTTCAAACTCCAAGGCTTGCTGGGTATCCCCCTGAACGGTGGCGGTGTTGTCATCGGCGCTGGGATCATCCTGGCCTCCAAGTAACAACTTCTTAGCAAAAAGCCGGTTTCCCTTGGTTTGGGAAGCCGGCTTTTTTATTATGGTCACCTCATGAGCCAGATCACTTATCGCCGGGCCCGTCCATCGGATACCCGCCCCATCTTGAACCTGATCAACCACTATTCGACCAAGGGCGTCATGCTGCCCCGGTCCTTTTCGCATGTGGTCGAAAAGATACGGGATTTCACGGTGGCGGTGGATGAAAAGGATGGAACGACCATCAAGAGCGTTGTGGCCCTGCATGTGGTAGGGGAAGAACTGGCGGAAGTGCGGTCCTTGGCCGTCGATGAGGCCCTGCAAGGGAAGGGGATCGGGAAGAAACTCTTGGAATTCTGCGTGAATGACGCCAAAGAGATGAAGCTTCCGCGGATATTTACGCTGACCTATCAAACTGACTTTTTTTCAAGATCTGGGTTTTCTACCGTCGAAAAGCTGACCCTCCCCCAAAAGATCTGGGGAGACTGCATCCATTGCGCGAAGTTCTCCGATTGCGATGAGATCGCCATGGTAAAAGCAATTAACAATGGATAATGTAAAATGGATAACTGGACAGAAGTCGTATTCAGTCTTCGTTCATTTCACATTCTTCATTATTCATTTTAAATTGGGGTTTCTGAATTGACCGCTTCAACCACCACCCATTCCCAGCCCCGGAAGCAAACCCACCGGCCAAGTACCTGGCGCCTGCTAGCGGCCAAATATGTTGACTTGCTCATATGCGGCTTCATGGCTTGGATCGTGGCCTTCACCTTCGGATGGCAATCATCCTGGGCCACCTTGACCCTCTTCCTTTTCTTTTGCGAATGGTTCTGGTGCCGTGACCGTTTGAACCCGACCGCCGGGGAATATTGCCTGGGTATCCGCTACCTCACCTCAGCCTCCAGCCAAGTAGTGGCCGATATCCAAGTGGTTCACAACAAAGTGAAATTGAACGGCTTCCTCATCCTTTTGGGTGTGGTGGAATTGACAACCGCGATCCTCTTTCTTTGCGGCTGGACCTTCATGTCGAAGATTGCCGTTTGGAACATTCCCGTTGAATCGCCCCTGTCCCTGCTTTATTGGGTGGTGTCGGGTTTCGCTTTTTTTCTTTGCGCCGGATATGTCTTGAGCGGTTCCAAGAACGCTTCCTGGGCCGTTCCCATCATTCATACCTTTTTCGCGTTGAATTTTTTCCAAAGCCGCCCGCTTTGGGAGGAGCTGTTGAAGACCAGCGTCTTCGCGAATCCCTGGGCCCTGGGCGCCCTCATCCATCTGGCCCAAACCCAATTCTTCCTTCTCTGGGAAGTCTTCGTGGTTTGGAGCGTCTTCGCTTTCGGGATGCTGGTCTTCTCAAGAAAACATTTGATCAACCCATAACAAGAAACGACTTCTAAACCAAAAATATTGGAACTTTGATAAATGAGATGAATGAGATCAGGGCAGAAATAAAGGTTTTTCCTCATCAAATTTATCTAATTCATCATAGTTAAAAATGTTTTGTTCGAGATTCTAAGTATAATCTTGTCTCTTCTCATCACCTCAGGAAGGCACCATGGAAGCTTATAACTTCACCGAGATCGAAAAACGCTGGAAAAAGACCTGGAAGGACAAGGACGTTTTCGCTTGCGACCTCTCCAAACCCGCGAAGAAGTATTACACCCTGGTCATGTTCCCCTATCCCTCGGGCGACTTCCTGCACGCCGGCCACGGCCGTAACTACATCATCGGCGACGCCGTTTACCGTTATTTCCGGGCCCAGGGTCACAATGTCCTGAACCCCATGGGCTTCGACGCCTTTGGGCTTCCCGCCGAGAACGCGGCCATCAACAAAGGCATCCACCCCGAGGATTGGACCCTCAAGAACATCGAACGCATGAAAGGCCAGTTCTACGACTGGGGAATGGGCTATGACTGGGACAAAGAAGTGGTTTCCTGCCTGCCCGACTATTACCGCTGGACCCAATGGATCTTCCTGAGGCTTTATGAGAAGGGCCTGGCCTACCGGAAAAAAGCCTATGTGAACTGGTGCCCCAAGGACATGACCGTGCTGGCCAACGAGCAAGTGGTCGACGGGGCTTGCGAGCGCTGTGGAACGCCCGTTGAGCAGAAGGACCTGGAGCAGTGGTTCTTCAAGATCACCGCCTATGCCGACCGCCTCCTGACCGACCTGGAGCGATTGGAAAATTGGCCCGAGCGCGTCAAGACCATGCAAAGGAACTGGATCGGACGAAGCGAAGGCGCGGAGGTCCAATTCAAGGTCGAGGGCAAGAACGAGACCATTACGGTCTTCACCACCCGCCCCGATACCCTATTTTGGGCCACTTACATGGTCCTGGCGCCCGAACATCCATTGGTGTCCGCCCTTACCAAAGGAACCCCGCAAGAAAAAGAAGTGGCCTCCTTCGTGAACAAGATCAAAAAACAAAGCAGTTTGGACAGGGTCGGGGACAACGCTGAAAAACTGGGGATGGATACAGGTCTCAAGGCCGTCAACCCGGTCAATGGGAGATCCATCCCTGTCTATATCGCCAATTATGTGATGATGGAATATGGGACGGGGGCCATCATGGCCGTTCCCGCCCACGACACCCGGGATTTCGACTTCGCGAAGAAATATAACATCCATATCGTGCAGGTCATCGAACCCGCTGACGAGGTCAAACACGCCTGGAAGGCCACCGGGCACCTCTATAACCCCCAAGATGAGCCCTATACCGACGATGGTAAGCTGGTCAATTCCGAGTTCCTTAACGGATTGGAAGTGGAGGCCGCCAAGAAAAAGATGGCCCAATGGCTGGAAGAAAAGAAGACCGGGAAGGCCGCGGTGACCTACCGCCTCAGGGATTGGCTCATCTCCCGTCAACGCTATTGGGGCGCCCCCATCCCCATGATCAACTGTGACAAATGCGGCTGGGTCCCGGTGCCTGATAAGGACCTGCCCGTCAGGCTCCCGCGCGATGTGGAATTCAAACCCACTGGGGAATCGCCCCTCAAGAGCGTTCCTTCCTTCGTGAAGACTTCCTGTCCCAAGTGCGGTGGGGAAGCCCGCCGCGAGACCGATACCATGGACACCTTCGTGGATTCCAGCTGGTACTACCTGCGTTACGTCTCGTCCAAGAACAGCCAGCAAGCTTTCGACTCGAAAGTCGCCAACGAATGGCTGCCGGTCGACCAATATATCGGCGGGGTGGAGCATGCCATCCTGCACCTGCTTTACTCACGCTTCATCACCAAAGTCCTCAAGGACCTTGGGACTATCAATTTCGACGAGCCTTTCCGGCGTCTTTTCACCCAAGGGATGATCACCAAGGGCGGGTTGAAGATGTCCAAGAGCAAGGGCAATTCGGTGCAACCCGATGAGCTCATCCAAAAATACGGCGCGGACACTTTCCGCCTTTACACCCTCTTCATCGCGCCGCCCGAACGGGACGCCGAATGGGACGATAGGGCCGTGGAAGGGGCTTTCCGATTCCTCAACCGCGTTTGGAAACTTTACCAAGAACTGATGGAACGACCGGATTTCGCCGCGGGCGGGGAACCCCAAGCCGTCACCGAACCGGATAAGGAAGTGCGCCGGAAAGTTCACCAGACCATCCATAAGGTGACCCAGGACATGACCGGCGGGTTCAAATTCAATACCGCCATCAGCGCTATGATGGAACTCATCAATCTTCTTTACGATTACAAGGACAGCCCCGACTCCAAGACCCCCCTCTTGCGGGAAGCCGTTGAGACCCTGATCAGGCTCTTGGGGCCCTTTACTCCCCATGTGGCCGACGAGATGTGGAGCAAATTGGGGAAGGGGACCCACATTTTGGAAGCGGGCTGGCCCGTTCATGACCCCGCCTTACTCAAGTCCGACGTGGTTGAGATCCCCATCCAAGTCAACGGCAAGGTGAAGACCCGGGTGACCGTTCCGGTTGGATTGGACGAAGCCGCCATCCGGGATATGGCTAAAACCAATGAAAACATCAAAAAGTTCGTTACGGCCGAGAACATCCAGAAGGTAATATGGGTGAAGGACAAATTGGCCAACTTCATCGTTAAAATCACATAAAGCATTTAACCACCAAGGCACCAAGGGCACCAAGAACGTCAAAACCACATGATTCGGGAGATGTTTTGAAATCTTATCTTAAAAAATTGTTAGTCCTTCTTGGTGCCCTTGGTGCCTTAGTGGTTCCATCGCTGTTTTTAGCAGGTTGCCACCCGGCGGAGTTGGTCATCCCCTCTTATCTTCATACGATAGGAGTGGAGCCGGTCAAGAACCAAACAAGTTATTTCGGTCTGGATACAACCTTCACCCAGAATCTTATCCGTCAGTTCCAAGTGGACGCTCGGCTTACGGTGGATGACCCTCAAAAAGCGGACCTGCTGGTAAAGATCATCATCCGGCAATACAACATCAATCCGGTTTTTTTCGACCCCAAGACGAATATGGTCCTCCAGTATCAACTGACAATGACTTATGACATCGCCGCCATTGACCAGGTGGAAAAGAAGACCCTTCTGGAAGATACGGGCAAAAACCATAGCGTTTACTATTACACTCCGCAGTATGTCGGGGCCATCACCGAGACACAGGACCAGGCCGCCAACCGAATGTTGGGGGAAGCGGCCGAGCTGACCGTCCGGCGAGTATTGGAAGGGTTCTAACCTGTTCGGTCATGCCGAACAGGAATTTTTAATTCTTAATTTTAAATTTTGAATTAATCCAAAGGTCGTAAAAAATGCTTCAATTAAAAATTGAGAATTTAAAATTCAAAATTGCGGTTGTGATCTTTTTGTTATCCACAACCGCCTATGCCGACCTTCAATGGATCACCGACGGTTTGCCCCAGAACACCCCTTCCGCCACCACCGAGACGATCGTGAAAGACGCCCCCGCTGATGACACCCACCCGGCCGCGGCGGGAACCCAAGAGATCATCGTTAGTCACCTGATCACCTGCACCAAGATGGTGAACCAATATCCGGTGGACAGCGTGAATTACTTCTATTTGAACAAGAACACCCAGATCTGCTATTTCGCCTACTTCCTTATGAAGCCCTCCAGCCGTATCCACACCGCGACAGTGGAGTGTTTCTCACCTGCGAACACCCGTATCGCCAAGTTCGAGCAGGAGTTCAGGGTGGGGTTCACTGACCGGCTCCTTACCGTGGGCAATGACACATACCAGTTCTATCTGGTGGATTACACCCTCGGCATGAGCCACATCAACTCCCAATCGGGCCAGACCGGGCTTCCGAGGGACCCGGGTCTTTATACTTTTCACCTGACCGTGGACGGCCAATTGGCCGGGATCACTTTCTTTTACGTGAAGGACAGCGACTTCAAGACCCCACAACCGGTCGCTACCATTCCTTCCGCACAAAACAAGGCCTCGGGAAATAGCATGCCTTTGAGCACTCCCGTCTCCAGCGTGCCCTTTCCCAAACGCGGCCAGTAACGTAAGTCTCTGAACCACCAAGACACAAAGACACCAAGGGAACCAAAGTCCCAAGCTTGGTTTCGAACCTAAAGTTTGATCGGTGTTCTTGGTGCCCTTGGTGCCTTGGTGGTAAAAATGATCTCTCATTATTTCTTTAAGGACTTTTATGTATTTCGATGACTTCCAAACCAAGCTCAAAAAGGACGGCGCCCCGCGTCTTGCCCTTTTGTTCGGCGATTCGGAAGGCGTCATTGCCGAAGGTCTGCAGAACCTCAAGGAAAACTTCCAAAAGCAAAATCCCGAAGGGGCGGTCCATTATTTCGACGGGGCCTCCGACAGCCTGGGCGATGTGCTCTCCGCCGCCCAAACGACCGGCCTTTTCGCCAGCGCCCAACTTCTTGTCTTGAAACACGCCGAAAAGACCCTGGGCGGACGCTCGGACGAGGCCATTGAGCGGTTGAAAGAATATTTCTCGAACCCCAATCCGGACACCCGTATGGTGTTCCTGGCCCCCGGGATGCGAAAGAACGTCAAGGCCGTTGGCGCGGTGGATGTGCGCGAACTGCGGCGTCCCCTCGGGATCGTCAGCGCCGCCCTCGAGGCCCGTATCCCGATGGCGCTCTCGGCGTTCGAGGTGGTCCTTGCCGGGGCCACTGGCGCACTGGCGCCGTGGTGGGACCGCCACGGACGAGGTGTCCGCTCCAAGGCTGCAGATCTGCTCGACCTTGTCGGCTGCGCCGACTTGCGCGATCGGCGGTTCGAGGTTCTCTCTTCGGGCGAGAGACAGCGTGTCCAGATCGCCCGAGCCCTCATGCCCGACCCGTCTCTATTGCTGTTGGACGAACCCGCCGCCGGGCTCGACCTCGGGGCCAGAGAGCAGCTGGCGGTCATCATGGCTCGGCTCAACGCGGACGTGCGGCTTGCAGCCATCGTCGTTGTAACGCACCACGTCGAGGAGATCGCCGCCGGAAACACCCACGCTCTGGTCCTACGCAAGGGCCGGATCGTCGCGTCCGGGCCGGTAGACGACACGGTCACCGGCCCGGTTCTGTCCGAGGCGTACGGGCTGCGACTGCAGGTGAGCCGGCTGGGCGGGCGCTTCACGG
>CAZLND010000068.1:0-10734 GCA_964560635.1 uncultured bacterium
CGTTGTTGATGGGTTTTATAGCGAATTGATAATACAAAAAGATCACCCCAAGAAAACCAATGGCCCCCAAAAACAATCCTTGTTGTAAGACCGTGAATTTCATGACCCCAGGTCCTTTACGATGACGTTTATTTCGAAGGTCAAAACTTTTTGATTCTTCCCGACGAGCGCCGTGTTCGAGGCCAATGAAAGGGTGGCGTCTTTTAAGAAGCTCGCTTGTTTTTGGATCGAGGCAAAATATGTCTGCAGATTCGATTGAGTGAAAGCCACCCCATTAATAATGAACCTGTTCGGATTGTCCCGGGCCTGATTGACGGAAGTCAGCCAAACACCTTCCGACAACCCCGTGGCCACGCGATCGACCGCAACAACGACCTTTCTTTGGGTTTCCGAGATCCCCTTTATGGTCTTTTTAAAAACCTCTAAACTCGCTTCTTTGCTCTCGAGATCCTTTATTTCGTTGATCTTTTCTTGATAACCCTTCGATTCTTCGTCAACTTGACGAATTTCCTCTTTAAGGTTGCTCTTTACTTGCAACCTTTTTACATAGAACCATGTCATGCCCACGGCCAATAGGAGCACCACCCCGATCGAACAAATAACGATGAATATCTCTTTCTGTTTTTTCTTTTCCTTGACCGGAACAAGATTGATTTTGATCATCGTTATGATTCCATCCGACGAAGTGCCAGCCCCAAACAAACACCCATATGAAATTCCTTTTCAGCAAGTTGCTCCGGATCGAGACCCTTCACCGGTTCCACATTTCGAAAAGCGGCAAAGTGTTCCACCGGTATCCCCAACTTATTCGCTAAAAAGCGGTTGACGTTTTTCAAGCGCGCGCTGCCACCCAATAAAACGACCCGTTCGACCGTTTTTTTCCTGGATTGGGTTTCATAGTAATCGAAGGAACGCCTTATCTCTCCCAACAATTTGTTCAAGACGGGCGTCATAACGTCGGACATTCTCAGGACCCGATCATCCTTTTGCGAAACCGTCGACAAACTGAAGTCGTCTTCTTCCATGGAAATGGAACCATGCGACTTTTTCAGTTCCTCAGCTTCTGCGAATTTTAAATTGAATTCTTTTTGGATTTCGCGGGTAAAATCATTCCCCGCGACAGGCACATCCCTTGTAAAACGAGTATTACTTCCCTCAATGATATTAATGGTGGTTAGCGAAGCTCCCATATTGACCAAAGCTACGGTTTCCTCATTACCTTCCAGTTTATTTATTTCATAAGCGTTTTGTAACGCGAACGCGTCAATGTCGATTATCACGGGGGTTAACCCGGCTGATTTAAGCATTGATAAATGCTGGTCCACGACATCTACCTTGGCGGCCACCAGTAAAACATCCAACTTCTTTTGACCATCCTCTTGGATTTCCCCCAATATCTGAAAATCCAGGACAACCTGATCGATGTTGAGCGGAATATATTGTTCGGCTTCCTTGGCGATCGATGCGCGCAATTCATCAGCGGTCATAAAGGGCATTTTCACGTATCGAATAATGACCGAGTCGCCAGAGAGCGACGTGACAACCCGCTTGACTTTGATCCCGCTTTCTTTAAAAACGCGCTTGATCGCCTCGATCGTTGCAGCCCGCTGCACTTCTTGATTTTTATTCTCCAGGGACTCTTTCGGGATCTCCGCCATTCCCAAAGCGGATAATTGCCACTGGTTTCCATTTTGTTTCACTTGAACGATCTTGACGTTCGAGGTTCCAACATCTAAACCCACAATGTTTTTTGAAAATAAGTTCATAGGAAATCCCTCAAAAGATTAAGAAGATCTGGCTCGATCAAAAAAATGAACGCTGAAGCAGCCATAAAAAAGCCAAAAGGTATTTTCCAGCTTAAAGTGATCCGCTTAGTCAAAGCTAGGAAGAGGAAAGTTAAAAGCGCAAGAAAGTTCGCAAATATCAAGATCAAAAGGGTATTTAAAACTCCATCCCAAACTGCCAAAGCCCCCAACATTTTAATATCCCCACCACCCAACCCCTTTGGGAAATACTGGGTCAACAGAAAGGGGCCAAAACCCAAAACGATGAAACCCCAAACACATTCAAATACTCGAGCCATTGTAAACGCGGGAAATAATCCGACGAAAACGAGACCCGCTAAAACGAATAGATTGTTAAAAGAATGCGGCAAGGTTCGCCATTTAATATCGCTAACGGCTAAAAGGATCAAGAAGCTAAGGAAAACTAGGTGTGTCATAAGCAAGTATGGAGTCGGGAACTCTCTCAGGGAACATATCCAGAAAAAAAGCGCAGTTAAGGCTTCAACAACAGGGTACTGCCACGAAATTTTCGATTTGCAGAATCTGCAACGACCACCTAATAGGGCAAAACTTATGACCGGGATATTATCGTACCAGCGGATCGATTTTTTGCACCGGGGGCAGAAAGAAGAGGGGGCAACTATTTGACCGCCATGTTTCCATCGAAACAGACAGACATTTAAAAAGCTTCCGACACAAGCGCCAAGAAAAGGTGCGAAAAGAGGCGTGAGCAGGGTTTGGATAAAGTCACCTCAAAATTTGCTGTAATAAAACAATGGGTGGCAAATTTGCCACCCATTGTTCACATCAAATTTTTAAAACTTAAATCACTCAAATCCGTAGAAAGAATACGGAATGAATTTCGAGTCTTTGATAGTGCTGTTGACGTAAACACTACCGAAAGCACTGTCATAGAGCCATCCCGTACCGCTAGCGTTAGGAACCGAGCTTTGCCCAGTCATTGTGACCAAGGCGCCCGCAGGGCTCGAAACACTCGCGACAAAAGCGCCCGTCACTTTGACCGGCGAGATGTTGTCCAAGTATTTGCTGAAAGAATAAGAGCTGAAAGAGGACAAAGTGGTGGGCCAAGTCCCTTGAGTATCGCCGTAATAAATCGAAGCGGCGGACTTGATACTACCCAAGTTACCCTTGGTCGACCCTTCCCTTGATTTTTCCAGCATTTGGGCGAAACGCGGAATCGCGATCGCCGCCAAGATACCGATAATCGCGACAACGATCATCAGTTCGATCAATGTAAATCCTTTTGCTTTCAAACGAATCATAAGCATACCTCCCTGAAATTGAGCTTAACCTTTTAACTTTCGACCCTAATTAAGCTCAAAAGTATTTTATCTTTTAAAAAACACCTTGTCAACCAGCCAACAATTTCAACAAATCAACCAACAATGTTACCCAATTCGAACATTGGCATAAACATTGCCACAACGATGAACCCAATGGTCACGCCCAAAAAGACGATCAAAATCGGCTCAATGATCGAGGTCAGCCCTTCCACAGCCGCGTCGACCTCAGCTTCATAAAAATCGGCGATTTTACTCAACATGGCGTCAAGGGCTCCTGTTTCTTCGCCCACGTTGATCATTTGGGTGACCATGGCAGGGAACACCTTGCTTTCTTTCAAGGGCTGGGTCAAGGTCTTCCCTTCTCTTACCGAATCCCTTGCGTTGTTGACGGCTCTTTCGATGACCAAATTTCCAGAAGTTTTCCCTACCGTTTCCAAAGCATCCAAAATAGGAACCCCGGACTTCACAAGCGTCCCTAATGTCCTAGCGAATTTAGCCACCGAAGCCTTTTGCGCCAAAACTCCAAAGACGGGCAACTTTAATAACATCTTGTCCCAGTTGTAAGCTCCTGTTTTTGTTTTTCGGTACATGGAAATTCCAATGACGGCCCCTATGCCAAACCCGACCAAAAGAAATGCCTTTTTACTTTGTAGAAATTCACTGACATTAATGACAATTTGTGTCGGGAGAGGCAGCTTAGCGCCAAAGGAAGTGAAAACATCCCGGAAGGTGGGAACAACCTTGACCATAAGGAAGATGACCACCAAGACGGCGACGCTCATTACCACGATGGGATACATCATCGCCGATTTGACCTTTCGAGCGACCCCCTCGGCCTTTTCCAAATACTCGGACAACCTTTCGAAGATCACATCCAAAATACCACCCTGTTCACCCGCCTTGACCATATTGACATAGAGGGTGTTAAAGGCCTTGGGATGCTTAGCCATGGCTTCGGAAAGAGGGACGCCGTTCGAAATATCATCACGAACCTTGGTCATGACCACGCGAAAATCAGGATTCTCGGCCTGTTCGGCGACGATGCTTAATCCTTGTAAAATGGGCAACCCCGCATTGACCATCGTCGAGAATTGTCGGCTGAAAACAACCACATCCTTAGTGGTGACATTCCCGCCTCTTTTGAACAAAGCCGCGAGCACATTCCCCAAAGCTCCCGCCGGGGAAGCGGAAATGAGTTCCAATCTTTTTCCCCGAAGGGCCGCCCCAACGGCCGCCAAACTATCGGCATCGATCGTTCCCTCGCTGATTTTTCCGAGAGCGTTTCGGGCTTGGTACTTAAATGTGGGCATTCACGTTCCTCTTGGTTTTCTTCTAAAGTTAAATGACGCCCTTCACCATTCGTTGCAATTCTTTTGGATCCAATGTCCTCGAGAAGATCTCGTTATAACTCACCAGTTGTTTCTGATAGAGCTCGAACAAGGCCTGGTTCATGGTTTGCATCCCATATTCGGTACCCGTTTGCATGGCCGAATAGATCTGATGGATCTTTTCCTCCCGGATCAAGTTCCGGACCGCCGCGGTGGGGATCAAAATTTCGACCGACATGACACGGCCCGCCCCGTAAGCCTTGGGCAAAAGCTGTTGGGACAGCACCGCTTGAAGGACGAACGAGATCTGGGCTCGGACCTGGGTCTGCTGGGAAGCGGGAAACACGTCGATGATACGGTTGATGGTTTGGATACAATCCACCGTGTGCAAAGTGGCGAAAACCAAGTGACCCGTTTCAGCGATCGTCAAAGCCGCGTTGATCGTTTCCAAGTCGCGCATTTCACCGATGAGAATGACGTCCGGGTCCTGCCGAAGGGCATATTTGAGGGCCGAGGTGAAGGAGTGGGTATCCGTTCCCACTTCCCTTTGATTGACGATACAGGATTTGTGGGTGTGGACGTATTCGATCGGGTCCTCAATGGTGATGATGTGATGTTGTTGGTTCGTGTTGATCCAATCAAGCATGGCGGCCAAGGTGGTGGACTTACCCGACCCTGTCGGACCGGTCACCAGCACCAATCCCTTTGGCAATTTCACGATATCCATGACAACCTGGGGCAATTTGAGGTCTTCGAATGTCCGGATACTGGTCGGGATATTCCGAAGGGCGGCGGCGACCGCACCCCTTTGTTGGAATACGTTCATACGAACACGGCCCACGCCTTCCACACCGAAGGACACGTCCAGTTCATTGTCCTTTTCGAATTTCTCCTTTTGTTCATCGGTCAGGATACTGTAGATGAGCTGTTGGGTGGTCTCAGGCCGCAGTTTTTCATACTCAGTGGCCGTCATCACACCGTCGATACGAAGCATGGGTGGCGCTCCCGCGGTGATATGAAGGTCCGACGCACCCCGTTCGAACATCAGCCTTAATAACGTGTCGATATTTACCATAAGATCCCTTTTTCTCCTTTAGGGCTAAAAAGCTTATTCATCTGAGTCGGCATGAGCAACACGGAGCAATTCTTCGACGGACGTCATCCCTTTCAACACCTTTTTGACCCCGCATTCCCTCAGGGTCTGCATTCCACCGGCCCGAGCTATCTTTTTAAGTTCGGCGGCGGACTTTCTTTGTAATACACCTTTGCGGAAATCTTCGGTCAATACCATGACTTCATGGATCGCCATACGGCCTTTGTAACCGGTGCTGGAACAAGTGGCGCAGCCAGTACCACGATAAAGCATGATGGGTTCACCCGCGTTTTGTTGGACGCCCATTTCCTCCAAGACCTCAGGGGGGGCCTCGTAGGACTCCTTGCAATCTTTGCAGATACGGCGAAGCAACCGTTGAGCGACGACACAATGGACGGTGGAGGTGATCAAGAAGGGCTCCACCCCCATGTTCCCCATACGGGTAACAGCACCCGGGGCGTCATTCGTGTGAAGGGTCGAGAAGACCAAGTGACCGGTCAAAGCGGCGTTAATGGCGATCTCAGCGGTTTCCTTGTCCCGGATCTCACCCACCATGATGACGTCCGGGTCTTGCCGTAGGAAGGACCGCAGTCCCGCCGCGAAGGTCAGACCGATGCTCGCCTTGGCGTTGACCTGGTTGATACCCAAGAGGTTATATTCCACCGGATCCTCGATAGTAGAGATGTTCATGTCCGGGTTGTTGATGTAATGGAGGGCGGAATAAAGGGTGGTGGATTTACCCGACCCGGTCGGCCCCGTGACCAACACCAACCCATAGGGTTCGACGATGGCTTTCTCGAACTTGGGAAGGATATCATCTTCAAAGCCCAGTTTCGGAAGGTCCAAGGAAAGGTTCGAGGAGTCCAAGATACGCATGACGATCTTTTCACCGAATTGGATGGGACAGATCGAGACACGAAGGTCGATTTCCTTGCCCAGGACCTTGATCTTGATACGACCGTCCTGCGGGAGCCGGCGCTCGGCGATATCCAGGGATGACATGATCTTCAAACGGGAAGCGATGGCCGCGGACAAGGAACGGGGCGGCGACTGGACCTCGTGCAGAACGCCGTCAATACGGTATCGGCAGCGGAGACTTTTTTCGTAAGGTTCGATATGAATGTCGCTGGCGTTGGAACGGACCGCTTCCGTCAGGATCAGGTTCACCAAGCGGACGACCGGGGCATCTTCCCCCGCGGCCTCCAACTTGGAGATGTCCATGTCCTCTTGTTTCTCTTCCATCACCTCCAGGTTGTCCCCGCCCATGGCATTGAGGATTTCCTGCATATCACCGCCGGCCTCGCCGCCGCCTCCACCCGAGCTTCCCGCGGACGCCGCTGCGCCACCGTAATATTTGGCTTGCATGGCCTTGATCTCGGCCTCGCTGGCGATGGCCGGCTCCACCTCGAACCCGGTCATCATCTTGATGTCGTCGATGGCAAAAACGTTCAGGGGATCGGCCATGGCGACCGTGAGCTTCTTGTCTTTTTTTAGGATAGGGATCAAACAATGGTTGAGGGCGATGGATTCGGGAACGGAGAAAACCACGTCGTTGGGGATGTCGCCTATCTCGTTCAAACTGACATGCGGGATGCCCAGCTGGGTGCCCACGAAAGCCATGATGACATCCTGGGTCACATAACCTTGGCTGATGAGGATCTTTTCGAGGCGACCGCCCTTGATCTTTTGTTCGTGGAGGGCTTCTTGGAGCTGCTCTTCGGAAATGATGCCTTCATCCACCAACATCTCACCCAGGCGTTTTTTCATGGATTCAGGCATGGGTCACCTCGGAAATGGAGTTGAAGAGGAAAACCGGGTATGAAACAGTCACAAATGAAGTATAAAAGCGAAAAAAATCGAAGTCAACGGTTGTTACCCCAGCCCGCTTCTAGCCTTTTCGTTTCGACAATTGTACCCGTAACGCCCTTTCCATGATCCTTAAGGGCGCCTTACGTCCCGTCCAAAGGCTGAAAGAGAGGGCTCCCTGGTGCAAGAGCATCCCCAACCCGCCCAATCGGGGTAGCCCCCGTTCCCGAGCCTCTTTTAGGAAAGCTGTTTCCCGGTGATAGATCAAGTCGACCACCCACATGGACCTACGAGCTTGCCGAAGGGCAAGAGGGGAGGACTCCCCTTTCTTCAAACCGATGGAAGTGGCTTGGATCACCCAGTCGAACCGCCCCAAGGACCTCTCCGCTTCTGATAAGGAAAGGGTGGCTGTCTCCAAACGGTGGTAGCCCTTTTTTAATTTTTGCCTCAAGAGAGTGGCGCGCCGACTGGATCGGTTGGCGATGCTCAAACTTTTGACACCACTTTGAGCCAATGCCCCAGCCACTGCCCGGGCCGCCCCACCCGCTCCCAGAAGAAGGCCGGTCGAACCCTTAAGCCTTGCTCTCCAGGGACCCAGGGATCTTAAGAACCCTTCCCCATCGGTAGAAGTTCCGCAGAGCTTGCTTCCCTTCCAATAGATCGTGTTCACCGAACCTAGCCACTTAGCGTTTGGTTCCACCTGGTCGAGAAAAGGCATTACATCTTCTTTATAAGGAACGGTGACATTGGCCCCGACCAGTTTGAATTCCTTCATCCAGCTCAAGACCGGCCCCAACTGGCCCTTTTCGATGTCCAGGGGAAGATAGCTCCAGGGAATTCCCAAGTAGCGCAGGGCGGCGTTCTGCATAGCGGGGGACAATGAATGGTCCAGGGGATGGCCCAACACAAAGACCAAGGGGCTCTTGGGCATTTTTGAACGGGAATGGGTCACGATCGCTCTCCCTCCGGGCCGCTTTTGAAGAATCGGATCATGGAAACGACCGCGATCCCCGCGGTCTCGGTACGAAGGATGGGTGTGGGCAAATGCACGGGGGAGGCTCCCTTTTCTTGGGCTATCTTGACCTCTTCAGGCGCCCAACCGCCTTCGGGTCCGATCAGGACCAATATCTTTCCCGCGTCCGGTTTGGATTCTAACACCGTCCTTAAAGTCGGCGCCTGCTTTTCATAAGGAAGCAAGACTTGGTCGAACCCCTGGAACAGGTCCAAGCCGCTCTCCCAAGCCGTGACCGGGTCCAGTTGGGGCATCTGTCCCCTTCCACATTGCCGGCTGGCCTCGACCAATATCTTCTGCCACCGGTCGTTCTTATGCCCATATTGGGATGGGTCGGGTCGGGAAACACTTCGTTGGGTGACGAGGGGAATGAACCGGTCCACACCCACTTCCGTTCCTTGCCGAAGGATGAGGTCCATCTTGGCCGCCTTGGGTAGGCCCTGGGCCAAGGTGATGGAAGTCTTGGGAACGCCCTTTTGGCTTTCGTCTTTGGAAAGGATGGTAACGGTCGAATCGGCCACATTGGCCTTGCTCAGCTCCAATTGATAGCGAACGCCTTCTGCGTCGAATCCCGAAAAGCGGGCGCCTTCGGTCAATCGCATGACCTTCACTAAATACCGGGAAGTGGCTTCGTCCAGAGTGATCTCAGCTTTACCTGGGGGCACCGATGACAGGAAGATGCGGGGAGTGGAACTCATTTTTTCCGGGCGAAGAGGTTCTTCATCTTGTGCATAAACTTGTACATTTGGGGGCTGTTGCTTTCTTGGTTCAAGGTCTCGAACTCTTCCAAGAGTTTCTTTTGCTTGGCGTTCAGGTCGGTAGGTATCTCAACGATCACGGTGACCAAGAGGTCCCCCGTGCCTGATTCTTGGGGATTCTTGAGTCCCTTTTCCTTGAGCCTGAAAACTTTTCCCGACTGGGTCCCGGCTGGCACCTTCATTTTCACCGGGCCTTCCAAGGTCGGCACTTCCAGTTCGGTTCCCAAAGCGGCTTGGACAAAAGAGATGGGTATCTCGCAATGAAGGTCGCTTCCTTCCCTTTCAAAGAAGTCATGGGCTTCCACGTGCAAGAAAACATAAAGGTCCCCCGCGGGGCCGCCATTTAACCCAGCCTCCCCCTCGCCCCGAAGCCTCAAGCGCGAACCCTCGTCAACACCGGGTGGCACCTTCACGGAAATGATCCTCTCCTTTTCGACCCGTCCTTGGCCTCGGCAGGTCGTGCAAGGCGTTCCGGGCATCTCGCCTTGGCCCTGGCACCGGGGACAGGTCTGGGCGATGGTGAAAAATCCTTGGGACCTTCTGACCTGACCAGCGCCCTTACAAGTAGTGCAGACCACCCGGCCCGAACCGGGCTTGGCGCCGGACCCATGACAGGTCTCGCAGGTGGCCAGTTTCTTGATCTTGATCTCTTGGGTGGTCCCGAAAGCCGCTTGCTCGAAAGTCAGGGTCAAGTCATAACGAAGGTCGTCGCCTTCCTGCACCTGGGCCCGAGTGCGTCCGCGCCCACCGCCCGGGGCGCCCCCGAAGAAGTTGCTGAACACGTCCCCGAAGATGTCCTCGAAGTCGGCGGCGTTGCCGAAGTCCTGGGGCCGGAACCCGCTACCGCCGTAACCCCCGCCATAGCCGCCCGCGCCGGCCGCCCCCACCCCCGCGTGACCGAATTGGTCATAGGCGGCTTTCTTCTGGGTATCGGACAGCACCTCATAGGCCTCGTTGATCTCTTTGAACTTTTCCTCGGCTTCTTTATTGTTGGGGTTGGCGTCCGGATGGTATTTCTTGGCCATGTTGCGATAGGCCTTCTTGAGGTCCTCGGCCGAGGCCCCGCGCGGAACGCCCAATAATTCGTAATAATCTTTTTTGGAAGCCATTTTATCCTTCAGTATCCCCCGACTTTGGTCGGGGGTTTTAGTAAAACCCGCCTTTAATTTGCTAGGAAAGATCTAGGATGGAGAGAGCGGTCTTTCAATCAAGGGAGGCGTTCACGCCCCCCCGTCGGTTCCAAAACTACCATCTCGTCACAGGTGCGTAAAGGCCCAATTCCCTTTTAAAAAGAGAAAAAGGGCCTTGCGGATGAAAGGCTTTCTCTTCTAAACTAACGGGGCTTTGGGCAGTCCAAAGGCTTTCAAATCCTCTCTCTCCAGAATGAAGAAGAGGAATTTCCAAGGAGGCGAGACATGCCGTACGTCATTACCGAGAAGTGCCTGGGTGAGGTTTACGCCCAATGCGTCGATGTGTGCCCGGTCAATTGCATCCACCCTGGCGACTACAAGGGACAAGCTTTCATGATCATCGATCCCGAGGAATGCACCGAGTGCACCAGCTGCTTCTCGGCCTGCCCCATCGGCGCCATCGTCGAGGACGCCGCCAAGGATCCCGCTTTCGCCAAGATCAACGCGGAATTGGCCCCG
>CAZLND010000069.1:0-10726 GCA_964560635.1 uncultured bacterium
CTGGCCAACCGCCCCGTGATGGCCAATCGCATCGGATGGACATAATCGGCGAATTTTCGGCCACTCTCAGCCGCCGCAGCTTTTCGGAATTTTTCTTCCAGGGACATAGCG
Source organism: uncultured bacterium (assembly GCA_964560635.1). Lineage (GTDB taxonomy): Bacteria > Oederibacteriota > Muellerivitia > Muellerivitales > Muellerivitaceae > CAZLND01. The sequence continues at coordinate 112 of CAZLND010000069.1, forward strand.
TTGAAGGACACCGTATCCTCCAATATCTCGATGGCTTGCTCCAATATCGGGATGGTGCCCGGTACCAGGTATTTGGCCAATCCTTGGGGGTCATAGGCGTGAACTTCCCCTAAAAAGTAGGTTAACTGTTCTCCCACTTCGGAGATGGTCTTGAGGCTGTTCTTCAAGGCGGTGATCATGCGCTTAAGGGCGGGGCCGCCTTCCCGCATGAAATCCTCGTTGATGGCGTCCGCGTCCCAGAGATACTCCAGGCAAAGTTGGTATATCCGTTCCTCTTCCGCTTCCCGGATATAGTGTCCGTTCATCCACTGGAGTTTTTCGTAATCGAAACAAGCGGCGCTTTTGACGACCCGTTCCAGGGAGAACTTCTTCACCAAATCCTCTTTGGAGAAGAGCTCCGTTTTCCCATCGAGGGACCAGCCCAGGAGGGCCAAATAATTGACCATGGCTTCCGGTAGATAGCCCTGACGTTTAAATTCGCCTACGGCGTTGGCGCCATGTCGTTTGGAAAGGGGGGTTCGATCAGTTCCCAGGATGAGCGGGATATGGGCGAAAAGGGGCTGCGCGAAACCCAGCGCCTTATAGATGAGGATCTGCTTGGGCGTATTGGAAAGATGGTCGTCTCCCCGGATAACGTGGGAGATCCTCATGAGGGCGTCATCCACCGACGCCACGAAATTATAAGTGGGTTCCCCGCCGCTGCGGACCAGGATGAAATCGTCGATCTCAGCGTGCTCCACCGTGACCTGGCCGCGGATAAGGTCGGTGAAGGAAGTTGCGCCCTCCGGTACTTTCAAACGGACCGAAAAGGAGTTACCGGCTTTACGTAGGTTTTCAACGGCTTCAGGGGACAAGTTCCGGCATTTGCCGGAGTAGCGGTAGGGTTTACCCAAAGCTTGGGTGGCCAACCGTTCGGCTTCGAGTTCTTTATGGGTGCAAAAACAATGGTAAGCCTGTCCCGCCGAAAGCAATTTCTTGAGTTCTTCCCGGTAAAGAGATGCCCTTTCGGTCTGGCGGTAAGGGCCGAAAGCGCCGCCCAAAGAAGGCCCTTCGTCCCAATCCAACCCCAGCCATTGAAGGTCACGGATGATCCCTTCCTCATATTCGGGTTTGGACCTTTCACGGTCCGTATCCTCGATCCTCAAGATGAATTTGCCCCCCGAGTGCCGGGCGAAAAGCCAATTGAAAAGGGCCGTGCGGGCTCCCCCCACATGGAGGTAACCCGTCGGACTTGGGGCGAACCTGACTCGAACCGTTGTCATCCTAAAATTTCCCTTCTTTTATTGACGGCCTTCCCTTGAAAGCCCTTTTCCAGGAACCCTTTTTTGCCTTCCGAGCCGGGGAAGCTGGATGTTATGCTGTACCCGTTCGAACCAAACCAACTCCGTAAGGGGAACTACCCATGAAAAAGGTCAATCGGACCGAAGCGAGCAACAAACGGAACAATCGCCGCGTGGTCACGGTCAAGTCCATCAAGGGGCATGTCCACGCCACCTTGAAGGACGGGGGTATTTTCCGCGCTCAACTCGTCAACCTCAGCGGCACAGGCGCCCAAGTTTACTCCAATAAAGCCATCGAGATCGGGGCCAACGTGGACTTGGAATTGGATTCTCTGGACGGAAGCCACAGCGTCAACTATACGGGAAAGATCGTTTGGGCCCGCAAGAACCCCATGAAGACCATGGGCCGATTCGCCTATGGGGTCAATTTCAACAAAGTCGACGCGGAGCAGCTCAAGTTCCTAGAAACCAATTATTCCCTGAGCCCTTACATCCCCGAATAGGACCTTCCACTCCGTAATTCCCTCAACCTTGGGGGACGATGGCCTTCTTCAAGACTCCAAGCACTTTCTTATGTAACTCTTCCGTATCCCCGAAATTGGTCAGGGCCTTTTGGAATTGGGGATTGATCTCGAGCGCCTTCTTGAATTCCTTCATCGAACGGCTCACATCGAACCGGCATTTGATCAAATAAGCCGTGCCCAAATGGTGATGCAGGTCGGCGTAATGAGGGAATTCCTCGATGACCCGGGTCAATTTATCGATGTACTGTTCGGTCATCTGAAGGTCGATGCCCTCACTGCCATAGAGAAGGGTCAGGGTGAAGAAAAAGATGATCTCGTCCCCGATCCGGGGAACATAGCGGGGACGGACTTCGATGAAAGCCTGGAAAGCTTGGGAATGTTTTTTGTTCTTCAAGTAGTCGTTGGCCATCATGAAAGCCCGGTTGCGGACCTTGGGGTTCAATGTGGCGGCGGTTTCGGCCTCGGTCTTGGCCCTGCCGGAAAGTTCCAGGACCTTGGCGTCCGTCAGGTTATTGGAAGCTTGGGCCAAGTAACCCACGCAAGCGGTGGCGAGCCTGAGCCTAGCGTCGGCGTAACGGGGATTGATGTGGAGCGCCTGTAAATAACACTGTACCGCCTCGTCCAATTCCCTCTTATAGAGATGGGCGTTCCCTAAATGGTAATAGATATCCGCGAAGGAAGGCCCCAACTCCCGGGCATGGTTCAACGTGGCCAAGGCCCCGTCGAAATCCTCGAGCAAGGTCAGGGTAATGCCGTAGCTTTTGATGGCTTGGAGGTGTTGGGGTTCCTGCTCGATCGCTTTAATGAACTTCTGGCGGGCGTCTTCGTAGAAACCATTGGACAGGAAGATGACCCCTACCTTCCAGCAGGCGTCGGCTGTTGGTTTTTCCTCGATCTTTTTGTTCAGACGAAAAATGGATTCCAATTCGACCGAACGGACGCGGTGGGTGTCATGCAGATAGCGTTTGAGGCCGTCCTCGTCCAGCCCTTCGGGCAGGTCGATCTCACGTTGGGAAATGGCTCTCCCGCCCACTTGGATCAGGGAGGAAAGGCGGTTCTTGCCCGCCAGGGGGGACGTCTCGATGGTGAAGTTTTTCCCCTCGATCTCAATGAGGGAAGTTAAAGCGGCCGATTCCATAGGTTTTCTTGATTCCGGATCTTCAAATCCATTTTCTCCCGCCTGGGCGGGAGTATCCCTAGGGCAAAGACCCCGGGGTTTCCACTTATTTTATACGTCTAAATGCCAATATGCCTTACAAACTTTTCAATGAAAATCAGGACTTTTCGAACCCTTTTTTAACGGCCGTCTCCACGTTAGGGAAGGACTTAAGGATCGTGTTGAACTCCAAAAGCTCGAACACTTCGGCGACCTCAGGGCTCATGCCCACCAAGACCAGGTCCCCTTTTTGGTTGCGGATGCGTTTGATCTCGCTGATGAAGATCCCCCATCCGGCGCTGCTGATGTAATTGACGTCCTTCAGGTCGATCACCAACTTGTACTTCTTGTCGATCAGGACCGATTGGAACCTCTTCTCGAATTCAGGGGCGGTTGTGGTATCAATGAACCCCTTCACCCCCATCAGGGTGATCTCCCGATTGGAGGGGTATTCGCTGACGACGACTGAGATGTTTTCCAAAACTTCCTCCACTTTTTGTCCCACAGAGGGCCTTATTATCACAGTGGCTTTATACGGTGTCAACCTCGTTGACCGCGAAGGCCTTCCGCTCCTGCACGCGGCTCAGGTTCTTGCGCTTCAAATACTCAGAGACGATACCCGGATCGAGCTTCATGGGTGGGTTAGAGCTTTTCCTTAGGGTTTCACAAATGCGTTGTGGGCCGAATTCGGGATTGCTCTTGACGACCCCCATGACCGCCTGTTTTTGGGGCAGGGAAAGTTCACGGATATCCGTTCTCTTCTTGGACGGAGCCGATTTCAAACCAGCCTTCCCTTTTTCTTGGAAGATCTTCTTGAAACGATAATAGGTGTTGGGAGAGATGTTCATCTGTCGGCAGGCGTCCCCCACCGAAAGTCCCTTCTTTTCCACCAGGTCGATGAGCTTCTTTCGGAATTTGAACTCCACTTGCTCGGCCTTCATCTTTTCTTTGATGGCTACCACGGTGATGTCGTCGTGTTGCTCGGCTCCCCGCGTGAATTGGGCGATGCTCTCGTTGAGCTTCTCAACGAACTCCGTGGGCGTTAGATGGGAGTTGGCTTTGATCACTTGGATCAAGCGCTCCTCCCCGAACTGTTGCTTCTCCGGGTTCATGGCCTCGGTGATGCCGTCCGTATAGATGACCAACATGTCGTCCTTCTGGAGGTCCACCTTTTGAAGGGCCAGGTTGCGGCGGAACATGTCCTCCTCCGGCAGGTCGATCCCGACGGGGAACCCCTTGGGTTTAAGGAAATAAACCTCGTCGGTCCTACCTCGGTAGAGGATCATCGGGTTATGCCCGGCGCTGGCGAAGTTGATGGACCGGTTCCGGGAGTCGAGAACGATATAGAACATGGTCACGAACATGCCCTTCTTCATGTCGGACGTCACATGGCTGTTCACCTTGGACAGGACATCGGAAGCCGATTTGTTGCCACGGGCTTCCAGGCGCATGGCCGTCCGGATCATGGTCATGACCATGGACCCCGGCACACCCTTGCCCGAGACGTCAGCCACCACGATCCCCAGGGTCGTGGGGTCCACCCAGAAGAAGTCGTAATAGTCACCACCCACTTCCTTGGCGGCCCGGTAGGTGGCGCCGATCTCATAGCCCTCGATCTGCGGGAACTCGGCGGGAAGGAGGGTATGTTGGATCTCTTGGGCGACCTGCATTTCCTTCTGCATGCGATCCTGCTCCATCATCCCTTTCTGGGATTCCTGGATACGGTTGGTCATGTCATTGAAAATGGTCGCCAATTGGCCGAACTCGTCCTGGCTATCCACATCGATCTTGGCGTCCATATCACCCCGACTGATGGCATGGACCCCGTCCAGGATCTTCTGGAAAGGTTTGATGAAGATACGGGAGAGGAAATAAAGGCCAACAATGGTAATGAGCGATATCACCAGCATCATGCGTTGCAGGTCGGCACGGCGAGAGGAAAGGAGTTGGTGCAAGGCCTGGTCGCTGACCCCCGTATGCACCTCGCCCACCCATTGGCCGTGGTAGAAAAGGGCCGTGGCGTAGTCGGTCAAGGGACCCTCCGGGGACTGGATGCGGAAATTCCGGATCCCCGGCGTCTTTAAGGCTTCCACACCCGGAGGCCTGGTATAGAGGGTGAACATACGGTCCAGGTCCGAATGGGCCAAGAACTTGCCTTCTGGCCCCACAATGAAAGCGTAACTGACGACCTTGCTCTTTTGACCCTGGATCATGGCCCGGAGTAGCCTGACCAATTCAAGGTCGCTTTTAGCCACCACAAGCCTTCCCGCCTCCGCGGCAATGGTGCCGGTCAAGGCCGTCATATTCTCTTTTTGTTCCTTGTCCAGAAGGGTCTGTTGTTGGCCAGCCAAGTAGATATAGGCGGTCAAGATCAGAAGGAGGATCAAAGCCGCCGAACCCAGGGAGAATTTCACCGAGATCGAATAGTTCCCCTTCTTGAGCCCCAGTTCCTTGGGCGGAGCCTTGGAAAGACGGCGATAAAGGATCAGCTCGTTCCGGTCGCCATGGGCCTTATATTGGACCCGGGTCATGACCTTCTTGATCAGCCAGATCCCCAACCCGCCCTTCTTGCCGATGTCCACATAGTGGTTGAGGTCCGGGTCCTTGACGCTGTTGAAATCGAAGGACTTCCCGAAATCGATGATCTTGATCATCAGGTCGCCCAACCCGATGCCCATTTCCAAGATGATCTTTCCGTCCGGCTTGCCGCCGTAGGCATGCCGGATGATGTTGCTACAGGCCTCGTCGATGGCCAGGATGATGTTGGAGGTTTCTTTGGGGGTACAGCCCGCCGCGTCGCAGACCCGCTGCACGAAATCCTTGATGGAGAGCAGTTCGACTTCCGCCGAGGCCACTTCCATGCGATAAAGCCGGCGCTTGGTCTCGAGAGGGATGCGGGTGGAGAGGTTGTGGATCAGGTCCCTGATCTTCATCATTTTCATGGCGCGGCCTTCGGCGAGGGGATCGCGGAACCCGGCAGGGCCTTGTCCTTCAACCGGCTGCGGGCCTCTTCCAAATTGCGTTGAACGAGGAAGTTTTTCGGGTTTTTCTCAAGCACCTTTTCCCAGACCTCGATGGCTTTGGGGTATTCCCCGTTCATGTAGTAATTGACCCCCTTGGCGTAAAGGTCGGTCGTTTCCTTGGACATGGATTCCAAGGGAAGATAATGGCTTTGGGCGTCATGGTAAAGGAAATTGACGTCCCGGTAATGAGGGTCCAACTCATAGACTGACTGCAGATATTGGACCGCCGAGGCGTAATCTTCCTTGGTGTAGGCTTCCACGCCCCTCAGGTAATTGGTCGAGACCAAAAGCTTCTTGTCGATCCGCTTCAGGAGGTCCTTCGCGTCGGGGTTCCCCGGGTCCAGGGCCAAGACCTTGGCCACCAAGGGCAGGGCCTTGTCGAAATCCCCCCGGGCCACGGCGGCTTTGGCGGCGCCGACCTGGTCCTGCACCGCGGCCGACCGCTTGCGTTCCAGGTCCTTGATGGCTTGGGAAGCTTCCCTATCGTCCGGGAACTCGTTCAAGACATTCTTCCAGGAATGGATGGCCGGGTCATAGTCGTTGTTCTTGGCGTAACTGCGGGCCACCCATTTCAAAAGATCGATCTTTTGGGCCTGGAGCGGGTCCCGGTAAGTATCGAAGCTATAGCTCAGCGAGAACCGGTGGAAAGCCCCCATATCCCCTTGATTAAAGGCGTAATCGAACTCAAAACCCGAGAACTTCAAACCACCACCAGCGGTCGGACTGAAGCCGTCATAGCCCGCCCGCGCGAAGACCGTGTCGTTCCAGCCATATTCGAGACCGGCTTTCACCATTGTCACTCCCGACTCAGGGATGACTCCTTCGGCCGTCAGCCAAAAGACATTGGCGTCCGAAGGTTGGAAAAGATAAGAAAGGCCCGGCCGATAGACCCGCACCGGCTGGTCGACATCTTGGAATAGACGGGTTTGAGGCTGGAGAGCGTTGGATACGGCCAATCCCACCGTCAAATTCTTGTAACCGAAATGGGCAAAATCTTGCCGGGTTTTGCCCAGATGGTAAAGAAGGCCCAGATCCACTCCCATCCCGCTGGCTTGATAGGTCCCTATTTGTTGACGCAGATATTTGACCGTCGCCCCGAAGTCCAGATCTTCCACAACCTGAAAACCGTAACCCAACAAACCCTGGAACTCCTCCGCGGAAAAGGTGGAAACAGCCTGGATGTTGTTTTGCGTTTGAAGGATGTTGTCGGTGCCCAAACGAGCCAAGGCCAAACCGAAACTGCTGTGGGAGGCGACGGGATGGACATAGCCGATCGAATCGTAGTTGGTATCCTGGAGAAGGGGCGCATGGAAGGTGAGGATCTGATGGTCCCGGAGCGTGGCCAAAGTGGCCGGGTTCAAGAAAAAGCCGTCCCCCGAACCGGTCAAGGCGAGACCCGTATTCCCCATCCCCAAGACCCGGGCCGACCCGCCCAAGGCGAAAGGTGTATCCAGTCCCCCACTCGCGGTTTGGGACATTGCTGAAACAGGCAAAACCAAAGCCAACACGAAGACACGAAGACTTGAAGAAAACCCAAACGAATTGAATCTTTTCATTTCAAACCAGGCCTTATGACGAAAGATCATCGGCAAAACGGCGTCTCCCTTAGTGACCTTTGTGTCTTCGTGTTGGAAGTGGCGCATCATTTCACCACCGCTATCTTCAGTAATAGCTTCGTTCCATTGACATCCAACTGGGCGTAATAAATACCGCTCAAGACCGTGGCGCCCACTCCATTGGCCCCATTCCAAAGTATCCTTTGGAGTCCGGCGCCAAGGGTTTGGTGGTCCAACAAGGCCACCACTTTGTTCCCCGCCACATCGTAAAGCACCAAGGAGGCCGTCGACGGGGAGGCCAGGTAGAACTCAATAGTGGTGCTTTGGGTTCCGGGGTGGAAGGGATTGGGATAGTTGCCATAGGTGGAGGCTAGGTCGCCATTCTCAAAGGCCATGACCCCCGAAAGCATGGGAAACCCGGTCGGGTCCCCGTTGGAGGAAATGCCAACCGGTGAAAGGGTAATGTCATCCTGCGAGGTCACCGAAACGGCTTGTTGTAAGGCCACCTGGGCGGTCGTGACCGACGCGCTGGCGGCGATGTCCCCGATCAAGGTCACGGGGATGCTGGCCGGAGGCGGACCCACCACGAAACCACCCACCGAAACCGGCATCGTGAAAGAGGAGGTAGAGACCGCCGAAACATTGAATGTCACTCCTGTTCCGTCCAATAGGTAAAGGTTGGTAAAGGCTGAGTTCCATGCCAGGGCCCCGCCCGTCGGGTCCTGCAAATTGAGGGTCATGGACAAAAGCCGGGCCGGGTCCGCGCCACTCGCCGCGGGGACGGAAAGTGTAAAGACCATCAAGGTCACTCCCGCCTGTCCTTTGATGACCCCCGATAGGGGCGGGTCATAATGTGTGAGATTGAGGATCGTCGTTTGGCCCGGGTTGGCATTGATCTGGACAGGGGCACTGGTCCCTTGGAGCGAACCATTCGCTTGATCAAGGGCGGTAATAGTAGGGAATCCCGTTGAATAAAGGGCGACATTGTGACTTAAGGTCCCACCGGCAAAGATCGCCGTGCCCAGGGGCGGTGTCGCCAAGTCGCTGGTAGTGAATGTCACTCCATCGGTCACGCTGGAGACAACATTGAAATAAGCGTCCACAGCGTTCACCGTCGCCGCGAAAGCAACCCCGGCCATTTGGGAATTGGGGGACCCTGTTTTTCCCGTGGGATTAGCGGAAGGCCGCCCTGGCCTGGGCGATTCCCCGGGCAACAAAACTTGTAGGCGGTTCACTGGACCCGAGGTCACAGTAATAGGAACCACAGTATTGGTCGGACCCCCGGAAAGGTTGGCGGCTGCCGTCAGATTACAACCACCCGCTTTGTAATCGGTATAGTAAAAAACGCCCTGTGTGTCCCCCGGAAGAATGGTCAAACTGGTGATCGGCGGCCCATTCGCCGTTTGGGTGAAGAAAAATTCGCCCGTAGAATTGGAAACCAGGCTCACAGTTACCGCCGTCACGAGGGTAGCTGGATTTCCCCCGGCATCCTGGATCACCACGGTCATCGGTCCCCCATTGAGCCCTGCCGCGAAGGAAGGCAAAGGCGTCAGGATGACCAGTTGGGTGGGCGGCATGGGAGTAAATGTAGGAGTGAAACTACTGGTAGGCGTTTGGGTCGCGCTGTTCGTAGGAGTGTCTGTGGGCGTGTTCGTCGGTGTGTTGCTGGCTGTGTTCGTCGGGGTTTGGGTGGCCGTCAAAGTGGGGCTATCGGTCGTCGTGTTCGTAGCCGTGTTCGTCGGGCTATGAGTGGCGGTCGCCGTGGGCGTCTTGGTCGGGGTGTTGGTGGCCGTGTTGGTCGGACTCAGCGTGGACGTGTTGGTCGGTGTATGGGTCGGACTGTTCGTGGCCGTATGGGTGGGGCTGTTGGTCGGACTATCCGTAGGTGTGTTCGTAGGGGTGTTGGTGGCTGTGTTAGTGGGGGTATTCGTTGGATTCTCAATGTCCACGGAAGTACCGTTCAAAGGTACCCCGGTCACTTGGACCAATTGCGACGAAACGACATCCTTCCCGCTCAAGGATTGTAAAGAAGTCGAATAAATACCCACCACTGCGGAATTTGAAAAATCATAGGTGATCAAGTAATTGGACGAAGTAGAGCTAGCCGCCAGGAAATCAGAGAACCCCAAGGTGATCTGACCACTGGACCAATTGTTTGAACTCGCCAATATAACCGCGCCCTTCGACAAAGTTGCCGTGACGACGGACGCCGATCCAACCACCGGCGTGGTAATACCCACCACAATGGATGTCAGGCTCACCCCATCCGAACCAGGATTGTTAACCGTAAATTGCACAACCTGCACCGCTGTAGCCCCGGGCAACTGGATGGTGCTGGCCGGCGTTCCCACAGCCGTCGCTACCGCTAACACAGGCGGGGTATTGGTGGGCGTATTGGTCGCGGTCGACGTAGCCGTGTTTGTCGGCGTCAACGTCGGCGTATTGGTGGGGGTATTCGTAGGTGTGTTGGTAGCGCTATTAGTAGGCGTGTTCGTTGCGGTAGTGGTGGGGGTGTTGGTGGCCGTGTTGGTCGGAGTATTGGTGGCAGTATCGGTGGGCGTATTCGTGGCTGTATTGGTAGGTGTGTTGGTCGCCGTACTGGTGGGTGTGTTGGTCGGGGTATTCGTAGGAGTGTTGGTAGCGGTATCGGTTGGCGTATTCGTAGCAGTATTGGTTGGGGTATTCGTTGGCGTGTTCGTAGGACTATTCGTGGGGGTGTTCGTAGGAGTATTGGTGGCGGTGTCCGTTGGCGTATTCGTGGCCGTGTTCGTGGGGGTATTGGTCGCAGTGTTCGTAGGCGTATTGGTCGGCGTGTCAGTTGGAGTATTCGTAGGGGTATTGGTTGCCGTCGACGTAGCCGTGTTTGTCGGCGTCAACGTCGGCGTATTCGTGGCCGTATTTGTAGGGGAATCTGTGGCAGTATTCGTCGGGGTATTGGTAGCTGTGTCGGTTGGCGTGTTAGTGGCGGTGTTCGTTGGAGTATTCGTTGCCGTGTTGGTGGGGGTATTCGTCGCCGTGTTGGTCGGCGTGTTAGTTGCCGTATCTGTGGGGGTGTTGGTCGGTGTATTCGTAGGGC
>CAZLND010000070.1:0-10718 GCA_964560635.1 uncultured bacterium
TCTCGTCGAATTACGAGGTCTTCAACCAAGGCCTGCATGGGGAACTTTTGGTTTGGCCCACTTTCCTGATCCCCGAGGTGGCCAAGCGCAATGACATCGACCTGGTGATCATCTTCAGCCCCCAGGGGGACCTGAATCCTTATGACTATTATTTCGACCATCCACTCACGGCGGACGGCATTCCTCAATGTCCCAACGACCTCGAGTATCTTTTGAAGCCGCCGCTGGAACGTATCCCGGACGGATTGCCCCGGAAATTCTACGACTATTGCAGGGCTCATGGCCTGGTGAACGTCAATGGAAAGAAATTGGATTTTGACCCGCGGGTCTATACCGATCCGGCACTGCACGATTGGATCGTCGATTTTTATGGAAAGTCCTACGGTGTGCTGGAGAGGAAACTTTCCGCCCTCAAGACTTCCTGCGGGAAATCGCCCCGCTTGATGATCCTCCTGACCTATACCGAGCGGGGATGGATCCAGCACCATGACACCGAACTGTGGATCGAGGCGGCCAAGAAGTACAACTTCGAATATTTGGACCTGAACCCCGACATGACCGCCCTGCATCTTTCTTATTTTCCGTTGACGGAGGAGGGGAGCCACTTTATCCGGGAGGGGGCCGACTTCTTCGGCAAACTCCTGGCCAATGTCCTTGTCCGGAATAAGCTCATCCCCTGGGACAAGGAAACCAAGCCGACCCAGGAGAAACCCGCTCCATGAGTTATCTGGATTGCCATAATCACACCGCCGAGTGGTCCGATGGGCGGCAGTCCATTGAGGAAGTCCTCCAAAGGGCCAAGGCGGAAGGCGTTCGGGTAGGGCTTTCGGACCATACGGGCCTGGGGGAATACCTGAATTCCAATGACCGGCTTTTGGCCTATGTGGATTATCTTTCCCAATATCCGGTAGCCCGGGGCCTGGAAATGGACCTGGGACGCAGTTTCATGGTGGACGACGGGGTCCGGAAGAAATTCGACTACATGATCGGCAGTATCCACGGCATCGAGCTTCACGGCATGCGCCTGAGTTTCAGCCCCCTCATCAAATTCCTCAAGGGCGGTCTGCCCGATTACAACCCCACCCAGCAGATCAAGGATTGGGACCTTTTCTTCAACACCCACCTGGATATCCTGAAAAAGGAATTCGAGAGCCAGGATTACAGTATCCTGGGCCACTGCACCATGCTGCCGCCCCTGGCCTTGGGCAAACCGGAAGAACATTTCCCCGAATGGTGGGAGGAGAAATTGATCAACCTACTTCTCTTGAATAACGTGGCGATGGAGATATCCAACCGATGGCTGACGCCCTATGATCGGCTCATGAAAAAGGCCGTGGACGCGGGTGCGAAATTTTCCGTTGGGTCGGATGGACACGAACCCGCCAAGACTTGTGTGCTGGATTTCCCCAAGGAAATGATCAAAAAGTATGGCGTTAAAGAAGACCGTATCTTTGATATCAAACGTAAAGTTGAAATGAATTGACCGACAACCAAGAAGCCAAGGGGCCCGAATTCATCTGCGGCGCGGTGGCCATCCTGGGCAAGCCCAACGCGGGCAAGTCCACCTTCCTGAACGCCGTTCTGGGCCAAAAACTGGCCATCGTCTCCCACCGCCCCCAAACCACCCGGTCCTCCATGGCGGGCATTTATCAAGACCAGGATTCCCAGATCGTCTTTTACGACACCCCCGGTATCCATCAGCCGAAGAACAAACTCGCCCACTACATGCTCCATGAGGTCGAGAACGTCCTGGCGGGGGCCGACGCGGCCCTTTTCCTAGTGGACGCCAAGGAAGGCATCACCGATGAGGACCGGTTGGTCGGGGAATGGCTCAAGGATTTCAAGAAACCCGTCCGGCTCATCTTGAACAAGATGGACCTGGTAAAGGAGGGGCGTATCCAACAATTATCCGGGGACGCGGTCAAGGAATTGGGTCCCTGGACAGTCCGGAAAATGGCCGCCTCCAAGAAGCAAGGCGTGCGGGAGATCATCACCGAGCTCAAACGGCTTTTGCCCCACCAGCCGCCCCTGTTCCCCGAAGAGGATATGACGAACAAGACCCTCCGAGAAATTGCGGCCGAGATGATCCGCGAGCAATGTTTCCTCCAGCTCCAACAGGAATTGCCCTATGGCGTGGCCGTCCTTATCGAAGAATTCAACGAGAAGGAACCGCCCGAACCGGTCGTCATCAAGGCTACCCTTTGCGTGGAAAAAGACAGTCAGAAAGGTATTGTCATCGGGGCGGGGGGAAAACAGCTCAAGGCCCTCGGCATGGCCGCCCGGCAGGAGATCGAGAAGTTATTGGAGCGGAAGGTGTTCCTGGAGTTGTGGGTGAAGGTCTTCAAGAACTGGCGAAAAGACGAAGATATCCTCAAGAAACTAGGGTACGCGGTTCCTAAAAAGAAATAATTAATAGCTGTCATTGCGATCTGGCTTCGCTAAAGCTACGCCAGACAGGGGACTCGTCAACGACGACTTGTGGGCCATAGCCTTGGCGAAGGCCCAAGCAACCTCAGTTCAAAAAACCAATCCAAAAACCCTGGTAAAAAGCCGATAAATCCTCCGAAATGTCCTTGGCCTTTTGCTGTCCCGTTTATACCATCTGAGGGTATGGCTTTGACGATATTCCGTTAAAGGGGGCGTTATGGCGATCACATCCGACTCCAGGCCGTTCAAGTTCTTCGGCCAGGGGGGCACCCTTTTCGGCATCCATATCGTTAATCTCCTTCTCGCCCTTGTGACCATGGGCATCTATTCCTTCTGGGGCCGGGTCAAGATCCGTCAATACATCTGGGGTCAACTGGAGTTCGAAGGGGACCGCTTTTCCTATCACGGGACCGGTATCGAAACTTTTCGGGGATGGATCAAAGCCTTCTTCATTTTTGGTATCCCCTATATCGCCTTTCAGAATGGGCCCCGTTTGGCGGGAGCTGGACCGATACTGATCGGGGTAGGCGCCTTGGTTTCCTTGATCCTCATCGTGATCTTCGTCCCCATGGCTATCGTGGGGACCCGCCGCTATCGACTGAGCCGCACGGGCTGGAGGGGTATTCGGTTCTCGTTCCGGGAACACTGGAAATCCTATTTCCCCATTTTCTTGGGCGGGGGTCTGTTGAAAGGGATCACCTTGGGGCTTTACACCCCCTTTTACGACGCATGGCGGGACGGGTTCCTCATCGGCAATTCCTATGTCGGCAACCAAAAATTCAAATATGACGGCAATGGGGGCGACCTCTTTTCCACTTTTTTTGTGGCTTGGATACTGGTTCTGCCGACCTTGGGCATCTCCCTTTTCTGGTACCACGTGAAGAAGACCCAGTACATGTGGATACATACCACCTTGGACAAGGCCCGCTTCAATAACACCATCACCTTCGGGGGCATGTTCTCCCTTTCTTTCGTCAATTTCTTCCTGGTCCTTTTCACCTTGGGGTTCGGTTTTCCATGGGCCCAGACCCGGACCATCAACTACCTTTCCGCCAATCTGACCTTGGACGGGCCGGTGGACTTGGAAGCCATCCAGCAGGACGCCCAATCGGTCAATGCCACGGGCGAGGAGCTTTCCAGTTTCTTGGACCTGGATTTCGACCTCGGTTGAAGAACAAATTCCACCACTAAGGCACCAAGTCACCAAGAGAGGCAAAACAATGGAGGTTTTTTGTATCCTTTTCAAATTGCTTCCTTTCGCTTGCTTGGTGTCTTTGTGTCTTGGTGGTGAGATAGATCTTTTGTCAAAACCTATAAGGCGGCGGTGAACGTGAAAGTCCTTTGGGAAGGCCGTTACCTGGACGGCAAGACCTCCGCTTCCAAAAAAGTGGTGGCACGTCCGTTGAAGGACGGGTTGAGGATCAGCCTGGAGGAAGGCACGGACCTGCTCTGGCCCTATGGGGATATCCGGCAGGTCCAGGGACACTTCGAGGGCGAACCGGTCCGCCTGGAGCGGGGGGGAGAATTACCCGAAGTACTGGTCATCGCCGATATCGAATTCCTTCACACCCTTCGGGCCAAATCCGCCGAACAAGCCGGACGTTTCCATAACCCCCATTTTAGAAAGACCCGTTTTTGGCTGGTGGTCCAAGCCGGCTTCGCCTCCCTAGGGGTGGCCTTCGCTTTTTACCATTGGGGCATCCCTTTGATCGCCGAAAGAGCGGCCCAAAAGGTCCCCATCAGTTGGGAAGAGGGCTTGGGGGCTTCCGAATTGGCTATCCTGGCGCCGCCCGAACACCGGGTCCACAACGCCCGATTGGACGCGGCCATCCAAAAGATCGTGGCCCGGGTGGCGAGCGGTTTTCCCAATTGTCCCTACCATTTCAAAGTGGTCATCAGCGACATGCCCATCTTCAACGCCATGGCCTTGCCCGGCGGGACCATTGTGGTCTTTACCGAGCTTTTAAAGTCGACCCGCACGCCGGAGGAGTTGGCGGGGGTCCTGTCCCATGAGATGACCCACGTCCTGAAGCGGCACGTCACCAAGGAAGTCATCCAGGACTCCTCGACCGGTCTTCTTCTTTCGGTGCTGGCCGGGGACGCCACGGGCAGCATGGCTTACGGGCTTCAAAGCACTCGGACCTTGGCCATGATGTCCTATAGCCGGGCTTATGAGGAGGAGGCGGATCGGGAAGGCATGAAAGCGATCCTGGCTTCCGGCATCGACCCCCAGGGGATGATCCGTTTTTTCGACACCTTGAAAAAGAAAAGCAAAGGCGAGGAATCCAAACTCTTGAAGTATTTAGCTTCCCATCCCTTGACCGACGACCGCATCCAAAAGCTCAAGGCCTTGGTGGCCTCCGCGGGGAAGGGGAAGGATAGCCCCCGGAGAAAGCCTGTTACGCCCCTGCTCCCGGGGGTGGATTGGGTCGCCCTAGTCAAGGGCACAGGAAAGACCCGGTAGTTCCCGAGCCACCCTGTAGAAATCCTTCCTTGAATCCACTATAAAAGGGCATTCTTTTGAGGAGAATTAGCATGGCCCGGGTTACCTTTACCTGGCCTCGTACCGCGCGGCTTGCCGCGCGGATGAACATAAACGAATGCGGGCCTATACTAATTTCAATTCCAAAGATCAAAAGAGGAAAATTAGCATGAAGATCACCGTCTACCAAAAGCCCACTTGCACCACCTGCCGCCAGGTCTATAACGCGCTCAAGGAAAGCGGCGTCGAGATGGAAGCGGTCAATTACTACATTGAGCCCCTGACCGAGTCCAAGCTTCGGGAATTGGTCAAGAAGATGGGCGTAAAGGCCTCCGATCTGTTCCGCAAGAAAGAAGAAGTCTATAAGAAATTGAAGTTGGATGAGAAGGAAGTGTCGGATGAGGAAGCGGTGAAGCTCATGGTCAAGCATCCGGACCTGATGCAACGTCCCATCGTGGAAAAGGGGAATAAGGCTATCCTGGCCCGGCCCGCGGAAAGATTGAAAGAGATACTGTGAAAAAAGAAATTTTGAATTTTGAATTCTTGATTTTGAATTGTGACCAAAACAGCCTATGGAGAGTCCTTTGAGCCTGCCTTTCATCTTTGTCCTGGCCCTGGTTTTCGTTTTCATTTGGGCCGTGACCTCCTTCATTTTCATGCGAATGAGAAACACGAACCGGTCCCTTTCGGCAGCCCGGGAGGTCCAGCCCGCCATCAAATTAGCCGAGCAATGGATAGCCGAGTCCCATAACAAGATCGAGCGCTTGGTCGAAAGCGCCATCCAACCGCTCAGCGCCGCTCAGAACGAGTTGTTGGAATTACGTCTGGAGGCGGGGCGTCTGCCCCAGGGCATCAAGAATTTGAAACTGGTCAAGGAGTCCTTGAACGACCCCGCCCAGCCCCCCTTCAAGGGAAAAAGTCTCTCGGAGATCGCGCGGCTTTATCTGGGGGAAGAGGAGCGGTCGGAGGGGAAGGACCTGGTCTACTTACGGACATCCCTGGGTGAAATGGCTTGTTTGGAAGTGGAAGGGGGGGCCTTGGACAACGCCCTCAAGTCGGCCCTGGCCCGTATCAGCCGGGCCGGCATGGGCGGGTTCCTCTATTTCAACGACAGCGGATCTTATAGGGAGCTTCTTCAAAATCCCCAATGGATGGAAGGCCTCAAGACCCAACGCTTGATCGCCATCGATCCCCGGGGACTGGCGGCCATCCTTCTTTCCCTTCGCCTTTCCCGGGACGCCGAGAAGGTGGTCCAGGTCTTCCAAGCGGGGGTGGATTCCACCCGTGGTCTTATCGGCCAATCGGACAAAATGGGCGAGGCCCTTTCGCAGTTGAGCGCCGATTCCTTGAAGCTCCGGACGCTGGCGGATGGGAGCGGTCATGGGCCTTAAAGATTGGTTTGGCAAGAACATCTACGTCACCACGCCCCAGGACCCGGACCCCTTCTTCCGTCCGCGGCGTTATTCCCGGTCAAAAGAAGAAGTTCTTGGACTGGTGCGGGAAACCATCGCGACCCTCCAAGAGTGGCGGGTTGAGGAGCAAAGGGAAAACCAGGGACGCATCCACGCCAGTCGCTCCGCCCTTTTTCCCCCTTCGGCCCAAGACATCAACATCTATGTGGTCGAGGGTCTGGATGGGGTCACAAAACTGGAAATGACTTCCCAATCCCGGGGAGGCGGCAAGATGGATCTCGGGCGGAACAAGAGGAACTTGAAGGAATTCTTGACCCGAATGGACGGGCGCTTAACGGCCCTGCAGGCTTGAGGCTTCTTTAGGCCAACCGCGCGGTCCGGGTGGTTTGGAATGGATGCGGAAGACCTTGAAAAAGGGGCTGCTGAAAGTTTTTTCCGGATAGATCTCTCGATGGTGTTTTTCCCTCATGTATTGCCGGTACATCTCGCCTTCCCTTGGCCAACAGATCAAGAAAACATTCGAATTGTCCACCAAGTCCGGCAGCGGATCCTTTAGACCAAAGCGGTCCAACATTTTCTGGGCGTTCGGGGAGCGCTGATAAACCGCGAAAGTGAAGACGTGAAAGGTCCTGAACAGATCGAAGTTGTCGAAAGCGCTAAGGGTCTCATAAGGAAAGGACGAATCCCAAGTCACGTAAAGCTGGTTGTCTTGAGGGGCGAGTTTTTTCAACCAGCCATTGAGATATCCTTCGTTCGTTCGCTGGACCAGGTTCTGGGCCCGCAGATCGAAGAAGTTGTGAATGGAAAGAGGGACCAACAGGACCAGAACGACCAAAGCCAAGCGCGAAAGCCATCCCTTTTTCGCGGGCCGGGACTTCTTTTCGCCTGCGGGGTCGGGATCGGAAAAAAAGATCGAAGCGTTCACCAGGAACAACAGGATGGGGAGGTTGACCCTGTCCCTGGAACCCAAAAAATAAACGAAAAAAGCGAAAAGACCCAGGATCCAAAGGGACTGAAAGATCAGGGGGCGGAAGGACTTGAGCGGCGCCCAAAGCAGGAAGGCCAGGAAGTACATGAGGATGGTCTGGGCCCAGGGGGCCAAAAGGGCCTCGGTCAAGGAATGGTAACCGTAGGGTTTCCCTTCGACGCCGAACCGGGGGAAATGCCGCGCCAGGTCCCGCATTTTGACAGGGTCGTATAGGTCCTTGTCCATGAAATACCAGTCCTTGAACATTTGGAGATCGTTCGCGGACCATCCCGCTTGTTCGTAAAAGACCCGGGTCTTTTCATTGTACGGATCGATCCGATAATCCATCAGGTCCAGGCGTTCATGGTCGAACCGGTTGAATTCGCTCCATTCCGGGGTCCTTTCGTACCAGAAATGGTTGTAAAGCCCGGCGCCTCCGACCAACAGGAATATGGACAGGAAGAAGATCTTTTGGTCCAGGAGCTGACGTCGCCTGGCGGGAGCGGCTGAAAACCAGAGGTAGGCCAGCAGGGGAAGGGCGCTGAACAAAAGCAGGAGAAAGGCTTCCAACCGGATCAGGGAACTGATGAAAAAAAGAAGGACACAGGACAATAGCGCCAAAGGGTGGCGGGAGAGTTTTTCGCTCTGCCAGAGGCTGATCAGGAGAAAAAGGGCCGATTGGGCCGCCAAGATGGAGGTGATAGTGAATTGGATGGAAATGAAGAAATAGGAATAGATCCCAAAGAACGAAAGCAAGAACAGGACGGCCTTGGATCTCGGCTGGGGGCCGAGAAGGAACGCGTACAACAGGGCCCAAACGGAAAGGGCTTGGACGGCCACCATGAGGATCCCGTACCAGGGACTGTGCGGGAATAAGGTATATAAAGTCTTGAAAAGATGACCCCAAAGCGGGTTGGAGTAGCCGATGAATTCGCTCGGTATCAGATCGGTGCCGACGCCTTGAGTGAAAAAGACCTTGAAGGTGTCGTCGTTGAGCGAGTAATAGGGCCTCAAAAGTGAGAGCTGGACCAATGAGAGAAGGAGCGTGATGACCCCGGAGAACAGGGCGGGCCGGTGCCTCAAGGGGTCCAGGGGGTTCCCTTTTCCCCTGTTGGATCATTTTTTTTCATTCGGGATCGGATAGAGGGCCTCTTGGACTTGATGGTATGGACATCGGGCGGCTGACGGATGTCCGACAGTATAGAGAACGGAAAAATCTTAGTAAAGGTTCGTTCGGTCACTTCCGCCAAAGGTCCAAGGGGCGGCCTAGGAGTTTTTCCAGTCGGTGGTTCGGACCTTCGAAATATCGGGCCAAGTCCTTGCGCAGTCTCTCCGGGATATCGGGCATGGGTTCGGTGGCCGCGTTCACCAGCTTGTCCATGTTCTGCGGGTGATAGGGAGCGATCCCCAGGAAAGCGCAAAGCCCCTCCAGGGACTTGTCCCGGACCAACTCCTCCAAGACCACTAGGTGGACCTTTTCTTGAGGGACCCTATTCATCCAAGCTTCCAGGTAATCCGCGTAAATGCCGCGGTGGAGGTAGGAATAGGGGGAAACGGAGATCTTAGCCGTGTCAAAAGGTCTTTTTTCGGCTTCTAAGGTAAGGGCCTGTTCGAGGGGGAGTTTTTCCAATCCATTTCCCACGCTGAAACGGTAATTGGAAACGGCGCGGGCGATGGGCTCCCTGACGATGACCACGAAACGGGCCTGGGGAAAATAAGAGAGGATGGAATCGGCCACCAGGGGATACTCGATATAACTGGTGCCCTTTTCTCCCAATACCCGGGCTTGGGTCCCCGGAAAGAGGGTTTGTTCCCAAACGGCGGCCCCTTTGGTCACCTTTTGGGGATCGAGGAACCATTTGGGCTCGGGTTTGACCGGTTTGGCCATGGCCACATCGGGATGACTTTCCAACAGCTCATACAGATAGGTCGTCCCGGAGCGCTGGGCGCCGACGATGAAAAAATGTTCCTTATTTGCCTGCGGAAACGATGTCGGTGACATGGTAGGGCTCGGCCTTTGAAGTCTGATTGAGGATACGCACGACATATTCCCCCAACATGGAAAGCATGATGATAGTCATGCCATTGAGGAAGGACAAGAGCACGATCACGGTCGTCCAGCCGGGGGTTTGGACCTGCTTGAGCAGGCCTTGCACCAGGACCACAACCCCGATCAGGAAACTCCCGAAAGAGATGAAAAGCCCCACTCCGGCCAGGAGCCGAAGGGGGAAAAGTGAATAACTGAAGCAGATGGTCATTACCAGGCGGGCGATGCGCAAGGCCGAATAATTGCTTTTTCCCTCCTTTCGGGGGTCGTGCCGAACCTCCGCGTTGGCCGGCAAACGGCAATTGAGCAAGGCTTGGCCGGTGATATAGGGGAAGGACGCCTGGGAGGCGCAGATGCGGTCCACCACATCCCGGCGAAGGATGCGGAAGTTGGTGACCGTCAGACCTTTGGGTTGGCCAAAAATGCGGCGGTTGATCATGCCGATGGCCTTGCTGCCCAGGACCCGGGTGAGGGAGGCGGATTTCACCCGGAATTTCCCGAAGACCAGGTCATGTCCTTCGTTGGCCTTTTGGATGAGGGGAAGGATCTCCTCGGGCGGGTTCTGGCCGTCGTCGTCCATTGTGATCAGGTAGTCGCCGGTGGTGTGGCGAAAGCCGCAAAGATTGGCGTTGTGTTGCCCAAAATTGCGCAAAAGGTTGATGGCGGTCAGGTGGGGGTTCGCCAGGGCTTTGGCCTTGATGACCTCCCAGCTGCCGTCCCGGCTGCCGTCGTTGACCAGGATGATCTCGTAGTCCAAGCCGTTGGTCTGGAAGAAGGAGACCGTCCGGTCCAGGGTGTTCCCCACGATCCGCTCACTGTTGAAAACGGGGATGACCACCGAGTATTTGAGTGGACGATTGGCTTTTTCGATCATTTTTCCATCCGGAGAAGAATTTTCCACCGGTCCCCGAAAATCCAGGAGAATTCGGCCTTCAATATAAGATAACATAAGATAACTCCATCCAATCCTGGCTGCTATTGTAAAATGGGCCCTCAACGCGCCGCCGACGGATTGGAGAGATCGACCATTTGGGTTGAACGTGAGGCGTGCTTTCTCTGGAATCCGGCTTCCGGAGCCTGCCTGTGCCGTTTTAGACCGCGAGCCCCGTCACTAGACCCGAGAAAGGATGCTCACCATGAAAGGCCAGCATTTGGGTGGTGAAGCAAGGGTTTACCGACCTGGCGTTTATTTCCCGCTTTTCGTGGTCGTGAACTCTTTTCTGGCCTATTGCCCCATGGGACTTTCGATCAAGGTCTGGATTGGCTTGATGGGCGTCCTGCTCCCGGTCGCGTTGGCCTTGTGGAGCCCTTCTGAGCTGGAGTCGGGGGACTTTCCTGGACAAAAGGTTTTCGCTGTCCCGTCCTGGAGTTGGTCCTTGGTCC
>CAZLND010000071.1:0-10442 GCA_964560635.1 uncultured bacterium
TGTTGGTCGGCGTATTCGTGTTGGTCTTGGTATTAGTTACCGTCGGCGTGTTGGTCATGGTCGGAGTGTTCGTCAAAGTCCTAGTGTTTGTAAGCGTAGAGGTGTTCGTCGGAGTGCCCGTCCACGTCAATGTGGGCGTATTGGTCGGCGTGTTCGTGTTGGTACGAGTGTTAGTGAGGGTTGGCGTGTCGGTAACGGTGGAGGTGTTAGTCGGCGTTCTCGTATCGGTAACAGTCGGGGTATTGGTCGGCGTTTGAGTATTCGTCGGAGTAGGCGTCGACGTAAACGTCGACGTGTTCGTTCGGGTATTGGTGATAGTCGGGGTGTTCGTCACCGTAGGCGTGTTGGTGGACGTCCGAGTGTCGGTCGGCGTGCCCGTATTGGTAGGTGTATTCGTATCGGTCCTCGTCGACGTCAACGTGGGCGTATTGGTCATAGTCAGAGTATTCGTTGAGGTCCTTGTATTCGTAAGGGTGAAAGTATTAGTCGGTGTCCTCGTCCACGTTAACGTGGGCGTATCGGTGGGAGTATTCGTGTTAGTCGGGGTGTTGGTGATCGTTGGCGTGTTCGTGACGGTAGGCGTGTTGGTCAGGGTCCTTGTATCGGTCGCGGTCGGCGTGTTGGTGGGGGTTCGCGTATCGGTCGGCGTATTCGTATTGGTCCTGGTGTTGGTCAACGTCGGCGTGTTGGTGATGGTCGGGGTATTCGTCAAAGTACGAGTGTTCGTGACCGTAAAGGTATTCGTCGGTGTTCCAGTATTCGTAGATGTATTCGTATTGGTCCGAGTATTAGTCACCGTTGGGGTATTGGTGATCGTGAACGTATTGGTCGGTGTCCTAGTGTCCGTAACAGTAAATGTACTAGTCGGCGTACGAGTGTCGGTCGGGGTATTGGTGTCGGTCCTTGTGTTCGTCACGGTTGGCGTATTGGTGATGGTAGGAGTATTCGTCGAAGTGCGAGTGTTCGTGAGGGTGAAGGTATTCGTAGGCGTACGGGTATCCGTTGGCGTACCCGTGTTGGTTGATGTATTGGTATTTGTCCTCGTGTTGGTAATGGTCGGGGTATTCGTTGACGTTCGGGTGTTAGTAGGTGTTCCCGTATTGGTCGGTGTACGCGTATCCGTGAAAGTATTCGTGTTTGTCCGGGTGTTGGTCACCGTCGGCGTATTGGTGATCGTCGGTGTGTTCGTAGGGGTCCGCGTATTGGTAGGGGTCCTGGTGTTCGTGGGGGTATTGGTGATGGTCGGTGTGTTGGTGGAGGTGCCCGTCCACGTCAACGTGGGCGTATTGGTCGGCGTTCTTGTGACAGTCGGGGTGTTGGTCACGGTGAACGTGTTGGTCGAGGTACCTGTATTAGTGAAGGTATTGGTAACGGTCGGGGTGTCCGTCGGAGTTCCCGTATTGGTCGGTGTGTCAGAATCAGTTGGCGTATTGGTGACAGTAAAAGTATCGGTAGGGGTCCCCGTATCGGTTGGTGTATCGGAAAAGGTATTGGTTGGGGTGCCTGTATCGGTCGGTGTGTCAGTAATAGTTGGGGTATCGGTAGGCGTGTCAGTGAACGTGTCGGTGGGTGTATCGGTGAAAGTGTCTGTGGGCGTGTCGGTAGCTTGGGCCCAAGAAAGCCCCGGTCCTATGGCCACTAATAGAAAAGAGACAATACCAATACAAAAATACAGGTCTTTTTTAGACATAACTCTTTCGCTCGAGCGGTCAATAAATCGTTTTTTGGGACGTTCGGAGGAAAAACGATAGTAAATCTAACGGCTTGGTGTAGGGAATCTTGACCAAGTGTATAGCAATTATTGGCGTTTCACCACCGGCCAAAACACTTTCAGAAAGGGGTAAAACAACACAAAAACCGGTTTTTTTCGCCCTCGGCCCACGAAACTATTTGCGCCACCGGCCAAACCAATAAGAACCGATGAAGGTGGTAAAAAAGATCAGAAAAAGGACCGGGAGAAGATGGGCCGAGACCATATGTCTCGCGTCCCAGCTGGGACAATGTAGTTGAACGGTCACTGTTCCCAAAAGAAAGGCTGAAACCCCCGACCAAGCACCGGTCCAGGCCGGACTGAAAGAGGCGTTGCGGGACAACCGTCTCCCCAAATAGATCCAGGGCAACAGACCCACCAGACAAACCCGTTGGACACATTCCATTCCGTTCACGAAAGACCCCCAAACATCGAACACCGCTCCCGATGGATAGAAAAAAGCGAAGGGGACAAAAATCAGCGCCCCCAAGACCAAAAGGGAAAGCACCTTGTAGCCTTTACCTGTCTGCCGACCCGGAACACTGGAAGCCACCGCTTCCCAAGCCGCCAAAGCCGCGCCTAGGTAAGCCGTTATCAAAAAAGCCAGCGGAGGCATTTGACCCAAGATCTGGTCCGCGCCGGTCTGTAAATGGAAGTTCACCAAGAACAAGACCATGACTCCCGTCGAGAGAGCCAGCCAAATGGACCATTGGGCGAAGACCGACGTGACCGGTTTCACGGGCGGGGCATTCGACACGATGCGATCGACCAGCTTGTCGTGAACTTGAGCCATTCCTTTGGTTCGCATGGGGGCTTTAGATCTCTTTTTCATTTTTTCTTCTCCAGCATCAGCTTGCGCAGTTGCTCATAGCCACGATGGGCCCGGACCTTGACCGCCGAAACGGAAACGCCCAATTGTTTCGCGGCTTCTTCCAAGCTCAAACCGCGCAGTTTCAAAAGCTCCACCGCTTGGCGGTTCAGGTCGGGAAGGGTTTGAAGGGCGGCGTACAGCTCATCGTCCAAACTCCCGTCCGCTTCCATTCGACTGGTCTCCGGCAGGTTCTCGCTCAATACTTCCCGCTCAGCGAATTTCCGGCCTTTCCTCAAGGCGTCCAATACGGAATTACGGGCCACCGTGAATAGCCAGGGGCCCAAAGGACGGCTGGGTTCGTAGGTATGGCGGGCCTTATGCAAGGTCAAGAGCACTTCTTGGTAGATGTCCGGGACCAATTCAGGATTGAAAACCCGGCGGCGCACGAAGTTGTAGAGGACCGGACCGATCTCGTCCAGGAACTGCCGGTAGGCTTGCTCATCACCCGCTTGGATCTTGGTCATAAGAACGGACCAGGAATCCCATTGGACCTGGCTCCAAGGGTCCACGGCGGGTTTCGCCGCCGGACCACTTTTTTCTGGCTTAGGTCGCAAAACAACTCCCTCGATCTACGGGGTTTATGAAAGAAAAGTTACTTCCGAACTTTTGGGATCTACCCGACCAGGTCGAGCGCTTCCTTCAATTCCCACAAACGGCAGGTATAGATGGGGGTATCACGGATGGTGTATTTGGAACCTTCGGTCTCACGCAGGGCCATCACGAGATCCAGGAAATCACCGGGAATATCGGTCTCAAAGGCCACCACGAATTCCTGGTCGTCCAACCCGAAGGAATAGGTGGTATTGAGTTTCACCGAGGGATACATGTTCCCTACCCGGATATGCTCATCCATCACCTTTTGGCGGGCTTCCTTGGACAAAAGATACCATTCGCGGCTTTTCACGAAGGGATAGATGAAGATGTATTTGAACTTGCCTGGCAGGATGTTGGTGCGGGATTCTTCCGTCCCCCCGACATGCTGGTGCTTGTCGATATAGGTGCTTCGTTTGGTCATGGCCAGATAAGAAGCGGGGGTCTTCAAATAGGGCCCCAGGGCCGACTTGGCCAAAGCCGAACTATTCTTTTGGATAGCGTCCAGATCATAGGAAATGCGCCACAACATGAGGTCCACATCCGACCGGAAACCCTTTGTGGAGTAGGACAACAGGATGCCGTCTTTCCGGAAGCTTTCAGCGGCTTCCAAGAAGGACTTCTTGGCGGCTTCCCTTTCGGCGGCCGGCAGTTTATGGAAATCTTCGGAGATCTTGTAAAAGGCGAAGCTCACATATTGGCGTTTGAGTGGAACCCCGGGAGCGGCTCCAGCGGATGGATGAGAATGTTCGGCCATGGTTTTCCCCTAACTTTGGATGGAATGAAGAAGGCGGTATTTTAGGGCTGGGGACCTAAAAAAGCAAAAGCTTCGGTCGCCTCAATCCCGCCCTTGGATGGTCACCTCGGCAACGGGAGCAAAACGGGGGTCCGATAAAGGGGACAAGCTTTTTGTGACGGGCCAAAGGTTGTCAGAAAGAGCGGCATTGTCACCTGGTGAAAATTGAAGGATGGACCCTATCTCCCCACGCCCCGAAAATTTTTCAAGGTTCTGTTCACCGCTCCGTTCGTAGAATTCGCGTCTAAAACTCTCCCAACCCTTTTCTCCTACGGCGATCTTCTTTTGCAGACCCACCACCAGCTGGTAATGCCCTGGCGGAAAATCAGAGGGAATGAACATCAAACGTCTATCCCACCAACAAGAGGGTGATTTTACCTGCGCGGCGGTTTGAAAAGGCCCTTCGTGAATGTCATGAAGCCACAAAACCCCATCCTTCATTAAATAGTGACCATCCCTATCAACGAACAAAGCCACGACCAAGTTCGACTGGTCCTGCGGACTCTTGCCTGTCCTATACCATGGATACAATATTTCTAACCAACCTCCCGATCGCAATTCCCCTTTTACCCGGACAGTTTCTAGATCCAGATCGCCCCAAACAGCCATTTGATCGTTCTTGATGATCCCAGGAACAGGCACGAAGCGATCGGTTTCTCCGCGCACGACTTTGAGCAACGGACCCCATTCTTGGTATGACCAATCCGGGGGAAGGAGCCATTTACGCGTAACATAAAGGGGCTTCCCATTTTCCAAACAATCCTTGATGGTCTTGGCAGTCACCCAGTCTGGCGTCCCCGGCTCCAGAACTTGGATATCTTTCCTTGCACCAAAAGACTGTTGATAACCCACCACAGGGAAATACTCGTTCTCTTCGTTCGGGATATAAAGCGCTTGGGGTTCCATGATCTCCAGAACGTTCCGGCCGTAGTCCTCCGCGCCCCTTTCCTTCTTGCGGTCCAACAAGTGGCCCACCAAGGTCAGTTGCAATAGGGGAAAGGCCACCAACAAAATGGTTACGGCGGACTTCATGAAACGGTACTGTCCCCTTCTGAACAACTGTTCCAAAAAAGCCAAAGGAATTGCGGCCAAAAGACCGCTATAGGCCCATCCCAAAAGCATTTGGTGCGATTCAAATGTGGGAAAAGGGATGGTGAAAACGAAGAGGATCTCGGTCGATCCCCAACCAATGGCCACCCATAAGAAGGCTGGCACTTTATCCTTCCGCCACCAAACCAAAAATACTCCCCAAAGAATAAGGCCCATTCCCATGACCGTCAGGTCCGACCAAAAATGCGAGAGCATCTGGATAAGAACGGACTTAAAAGTTGAAAGCGAGACGGCGCCAACCGACTTCGAGAATTTGAGGGCAAAAACATGATGAAAAAAAGCCGAGAACCGGGTCAGGCCCGCGAAAGCGATATCCGGGTGCAGGGCCGACCGCAAGGGCAGATAAAAAGCGGTGGTCCGACCCACTATGAAACAAAGGATCAAAAGAAGGACGCTCTTGACCAGACCCTTTTTCTTGATCCTTGAGGCAAATTGTCCGCGGGAAGAATTGAAATCACCCGCCAGGGCCACCGGCCAGGGTGGGAAAAGGGGTTGCCGGTAAAACTCATGCAAGAAGGCCAAAGCCACGAAGGGTAAAGCGAAGAATTGGGTCGGCCTGAAAACCGTGGCGATGCCCAGAATGAAGAAGGCCAGTTGCCATTTAAAAGGGCGCTCCAGGCTCAGGGCCCAAAGCACCAACATCCCCAATAGTAAATGCAGGGCATAGACCAAGGGCACCAAGGAATAACGCCACCAGGGCAAGCTCAGGCTCCAGGCCAAGGTCAGGAGCAACAACCATAATTTGAGTTGGGTGGTGGGTTTGGTTCCCCAGGCTTGGTTAGCGGTAGCCAAATAAGCCAATCGGCAGGTGAGTATCCAGAAGAGGCTGGAAGCCACAGCCGAAAAGGCCGCTGACATGAGCCCCAATCGAAAAGCCGGGGTACTAAAAGGCAAAAGCAGGAACAGTTTTCCAAAAAGATGGAAGAGGACTTGGCCCGAAGGATGGGAGATGCCCAAACAAACAGTACTCCCCACCATTTCGCCGGTGTCATACCAGCCGATAAAAGGGGAAACCAGGAAGGCGTTCAGGAGAAAAAGAGCGCCCCCGATGGCCAAGGCAAACGCCCAGTCCCGGGAAGGTTTAACGCTTGGAGGCATCAGGGAATTTTTTTTGGAGGCGTTGGATATTGGATTCAACCTGCTTAGCCACGTCGGGGGACAATTTCCAATTTTTCAAGAACTGGTATTCGGCCACCGCTTCTTTACCTTGCCCGGCGGCTTCCAGGGCTTGCGCCTTGAGGGCATGAGCCTCAAAAAGGTAAGGAGCTATTCCCAGGGCCGCTTCGGCCGACAAAAGAGCGTTGGGCACTTTCCCCATCTTCAACTGTAAAAGACCCAGCTTGAGATAACCTGTCGGGAATGAGGGCGCCCTTTGGACGATCTGAGCCTGCAGGTCAAGGGCCTGTGGCATTTTATTTCGCTCGGTGAGGTCCCGCACTTCGTTCTCCACGGGGGTAAGGGAGTAAGGTGATAGCTCGATGGCCCGGCGGAAATAAGCGTCGGCGGCCCGGAAGTGGGTTTCCTTTTCCCGAGGCGTCTTGCTCCAACCCGCCCGCCCCTCCTCAATCGCACCCAAAGAATTCCAAGGGATCATGTTATTGGACCGATATTCAATGCTTTTCCGGTTCAGGACCTCCGCCTGGTCCAAGTCGCCCTGTTTCAAGGCCAATATGGCCCGGAAATCCAAAAGCCGGCTTTGATAATCCCAGTAACCGCCCAATCCCAAGGTCCAAAGGACGAAGAAGACCAACAAACCCATGGCCGAGAAATAAGCCCGTCCCGAGAACCGCAGTTCGGCTTGGATATCCCCGGCAATGGACCTTTGGCCAAGGGCAAAGGTGATGAAAGCGAAAAGGACGAGGCGGTGGGACCATTCATGAAAAGTGAAATCCACCAGATTGTGGATCGACTCAAAGAGCAAAAGGAAAAAGGCGGTCTCCGCGGCTTCCAATGCGGGCGAGTTCGATTTGAATACCTCCGTCTTACGCAGATCCTTCCCTGTTTCGAAAAAGATGGAGCCGATAAAAACCAGCGTCAACATCATGGCGGGGATGCCGCACTCCACCGCTACTTGTAAATATTCATCGTGGGTAAAGTTGACCATTTTGTCCCAAAGCGAACTGGGCTGGAACGCGGGATAAACGTCGTGGAAGGTCCCGGGGCCGAAACCCCACCAAGGTTGGGCGGTCACCATGTTCAATATGCTCACCCAAAGGTCGAACCGTTTATAAGCGTCCGGATCGGTCTCCAAAGCGTTAAAAACCCGGTTCACCATGGGAGAAAGGACGGCCGCTACCGCCACGACCACCCCCACCGCGAGCATCCATTGCCCGCTTGTCCAAAGGGATAAGCGTCTCTCGATGCTTTTCATATGGATGACGCAATAAACCACAACGACCACCGCCATCGCCAGAAAAGCGCCTCGACTCTGGGTCAGGCACCAACCCAGGAGCAGGACAAAAAGCCACCAAAGGGAAACCCCGCCGCCATGAAGCTTTTTCAGAAGGGCCCAGATGAGGACCATTCCGATGAGACCAGCGGCGATATTTTCATTGGGGAAAAAGCCGATACGAGGGATCAAGCGGTCGTGCAAATAGGGGACAAAATGATGGCCCAAGGTCGTGAAAGCTAACCAACCGGAAGCCAGCAGAGTGGTGACGAAGAGGACCTTCTCAAAGGCGGGATAAAGTCCGGCCCAGCGGTTCCAAAGGATCCTCAAGGAGAACCACCAGAACAACATGGCCAAGAAACTACGTAAAGCGTAAAAACTCTCGAAGGCTTCCTTGGAATTCTTGACCGAAAGAAGCACCCAGCCAGCCAGGGCAAGCCCAGCCAGATCGATGAAATCCAATTTCAAGGAATGTTCCTTGGACTTGAAAGCGAAAGTGGAAAGACCCATTGAAAAAACCAAAAGATCTGTCCAGCGGAGGACCAAGTCCTGTGTCAGCCAAGCCGGTACCGGTGTAATGGGGACGAGGACCACGAGGGGGATGAGGGCCAAGAAAACGAACCCGGCCACTTGACCGCGGATATCTTTCGGGAAATTGGATCTTTCGATATTTTTCATGGGCCGCGTTGGTGGCTGGAGTCCATCGCTGTCAGTGTCCGACTAAGAAGCGGTGGCTATCTTTTATTTTACTTCTTTCGATAGGCCAATTCATCGTAAAGCTTCTCGATTTCAGCCAGCATTTCCCCGATAAGGAAGGTCCCTTTCAAGGCCTGGCGCCCCGCCGCGCCCATCTTCCGGGCCACGGACGGGTTGGAGAGGAGATTCACCAGGCTTTCCGCCATGCCAGCGGTGTCGTGGGGGGCGTTCAGGAAACCCGTGACCCCATCTTTGACCGCTTCGGGCGTGCCATTGACGGCGGTGGCCACCACGGGTTTTCCCGCGGCCATGGCTTGCAGGACCACGCGGGGCAAACCTTCGTGCAAGGAAGTCAGGAGCAGGGCGTCACTAGCGGCCAGGAGACGCCCAATATCTTCCCGCCAACCCAGAAGGATGAAATGCCGTTCCAACCCCCGGGATTTGATGGTCTCTTCCACCTTCCCAAAGAGAGGCCCGTCCCCGGCCCAAAGGAATAAAACATAGGGCACCTTGCTCCGGACCGCGTCGGCCACTTCCACAACATCCATCGGGGATTTTTGGTTCTTGAAGTTCGAGAGCACCAGCACGCAAGGAAGGTCTTTGGATTTGAGTTGGGCCCGAGCAAGACGCGCCGCGAGAAAAGAGGATTGGTATTGCTTGGGGTCGATGCCGCTGTGGATGACCCGGTACTGCTCCGTCTTTCCGATCCCGCAAGCCAAACCTTCTCTTTGGTTGTCCCGGCTGACCGTGATGATGCGGTCCGTTAGGGCGGCCGTGAGCCTTTCCACCCATTGGTAAAGCCACTTGGTCAAAAAGAATTGGCCGGGATGAAAACCCCATCCATGCACCGTGTGAATGATGAAGGGAACGCGGGCCTTATGAGCGGCCCAGCGCCCGAGGATTCCGGCCTTGGAGCTGTGGGTATGGACCAGGTCCACCCGCTCTTCCGAAAGGATGGAAGCGATCTTGTGATAAGCCTTGAAGTCCCACCAAGGATGAAGAGGATGTTTCAACTCGGGAAGAAAATAAGTTTTGCAGTCCTTGATCTTCTTGGCTTCAGCGTCCAAATAGCCGCCGACCCCGCTGATGAGGATGACCTCATATTTCCGGCGGTCGTGGCTCGCACAACAATAGAGGGTGTTCTGCTGGGCGCCGCCCAATTCCAGGCGGGTGATGATATGGGCGACCTTGAGACGGCGGACCATTAGGGCGCGGGCGTGTCGGGTGGTTCAGACAGTTCAGCCTGGGCCGGGGCGGCCTTCGCGGACTTGGCCTTTCGCGCGGCCTTTTTTCCCGCTTTGGCGTCGGCCTTGGCTTCGGCCAGGGCGGTCTCGTCCACGCCCACGATGGGTTGGACCTGGGCCTTGATGGCTTTTTCCTCATCCTCGGAATCGATGAACCGGCTCATCCATTCCCATTGGCGGGTGAGGCCTTCCCGGAGCGAGGTCTTGGGTTTGGACCCGAATATCCGCTCCAGCTTGGTCGTATCGGCGCGCGTGGAAAAGACATCGCCTTTCTGACGTTCCAAATAGGTCTTACCGCAGGTCTTCCCCGCGATCTCCTCGAGCATCGTGACAGCTTCCATCAAGGAGGCCGGCGAACCGCCGCCCACATTGATCACTTGTCCAACGGCGGCGTCCACGGTCAAGGAAGCCACGATGATCTCCGCCACGTCATCCACATAAGTGAAGTCCCGGATCTGCTTTCCGTCCCCATAGATCGTATGGGCCGCCTCGTGATGGATGTTATGGCAGAAGCGGTTGAAAGCCATGTCCGGACGCTGGCCCGGACCATAAACGGAAAAGAACCGAAGACAAACCGTCGGCATCTTGTATTCGTCATGATAGAGCTGGCAAAGATGCTCGGCCGCCAGCTTGGTCACCCCATAGGGGCTCTTGGGTTGGACCTTCATTTCCTCGTTGAGGACAGCCACCGTTTCGCCGGGTTGGGGCGGCAGGTCCCCATAGACCGAAGAGGAGGAGGCATAGATGAACCGCTTGAGTTTGCTGGCTTTGGCCTCTTCCAAAAGACGCTGGGTGGCTTGGATGTTGTTGGTGATATAGCGGTGGAAGGAGGAGCCCCAAGACCCCCGCACGCCCGGCTGGCCGGCCAGATGGATGACCGCCTCGGTCCCTTTAAGGACCTGGATCAGGGCCATCGTCGCCAGGTTTTCCTCCACCAGTTTGAACTTGGGGTGCAGGAGGACCGGCATGAGATTCTTTTCTTTTTGGCTGCGGGG
>CAZLND010000072.1:0-10412 GCA_964560635.1 uncultured bacterium
TTGTGTTGAAATCCTTCTGACGGTAAAATTCCGTGCCGCCGCAAATACCGCATCGCGCGACCGCCCCTTGGGCGTCCAGCTCGCCATTTCCCGTGGCTTCCCTTCCCTTGCCGCAACGCTTACAGGGGATAGGCCCCGGTTTGGGCATTCCGGGCAGGAAAATGCCGTTTTCGCATTCAGGGCAAAAAGTATTAATTTCCATAAACACCTACGGCCAACACAAAGCCACGAAGCCATGAAGAACGGCATTTCGATTTTTTCATCTCAATTTTTCCCATCCAAAAAACTTAGAGTCTTTGTGACTTCGTGTTAGCCTTTGGTTCGATTCAAAAAATAAATCCGGTCTGCAAAGTCAGATAGATTCCCATGCCCTCACCCATCAGGGTGCAGACCATGGCCGCGTAAAGTATACCGGTGGCCGATTGGGTGGACCTCATCCGCACGGTCTCCCAAATGAAATAAGCCATTCCCAGCGGAACCAAGAGACCCCACGCCACGCGGAAAAGAATGAAGATGAATTCCCGCTCGACCACGATGGGGATCCCGTTCGAAAGCCCCGAGCTGTAACTGAGAAAATAAGCCGCGATGACCTGAAGGGCCATCCAAACGGTAAGGAGGATATAACCCCCCGCGTAGCGCTTCAAGGGGGAGATAGAGAGCTTGGGGGTGACTAAATACCAATGCCCCAACATCATGGCAAGGGTAGTTGCGCCCAGTAAAAGCGCCGAGGAAACAGCGTGGAGGCTCAACAACAGGAATCCGCTTTGCCCTGCCCAGGGGAAATAAGCGAGGGAGACCAGTCCACTGAGGACCGCCAACGCGAAACAAGTCCAAAGGAACCAACGAACCCGGACCTTTAAAGCGATGGTGAAGCAAAGGGTGAAGAAGAGGGAGACCGCCAAGGCCCAAGCCGAGAATTCGACTTCATTCCCCAACGTGCCTCTCATATAGAGGACAAGACCAACCGCCAAGGTTTGGAGCGCCACACAGGTAAAACCGAAGAAACGGTAGAAACCCTGCCCGATCTCCTGGAGTTTCACCACCGGAAGAAGGACCAGGCATCCCCAGGCCAGGTAATTGAAGAAGAGAAAAGCGATCTTGGAAACCATGCGGCTCCTTTTGAGCTCACGGGCAAAGCCCGCAATACCCTTTTAGCCCGCCTACGCTAAAGCTTCGGCCGGCATCCGCCAACAAACTGGCGAAATCCGCCATAGCTTTCCCGTTTTCACTACGGGTTGTGCCCGTACTATCAGAGCGAAGGCGGATGGAAAGGGGCCATTGTAAAGGATTTTTAGGAGACGGCCAGTCCTTAAAAAGTCTGGGAAGCCAATGGCCTTTCAGGTTTATGATTGAGGGGCAGAACAGCAACGACTGGATAGCGTGAGGGAGAGAACAATGGGTGACGCTCAGGTCTTCAGGGAAAAAAGGGTCTATCCTCGGGTGGAGGTCAGCCTTCGGATCAAATACAAGCTCATCGACGATCCCAAGGAGCTCAGCAACATCCTCAAGGACAGCAAGAAGAACATGGAAGCCCAGACCATGGACATCAGCCTGGACGGCATGTACCTCGTCTCCGACCAACCCTTGAAAAAGGGGAACCTCATCCGCCTCGACATTCCCTTGGGGGACAATGGGGCAACACTTGCCACCTTTGCAGAAGTCATGTGGGCCACTGGCCCCAAGAGCGGTCTGCATTTTCTTTCAATGAAAGAAGAGGATACCGAAACTTTGAAGACCTTCCTGGACGGACTTTCCCCAGCCCCTGAAGCATGATGGGGTTCGACTCTTAGTTTTTCCTTAAAAGAAAACAAAAGTCGCCAAGACCAGCACCGGGCCCATCACGGCCAATGACCACAACAGGAACCCTCCGAAAGACGGCATCTTCACGCCCATATGTTCCACCACCGCCTTGACCATCAGGTTCGGTCCGTTGCCCACGTAAGTCAGCGCTCCCATCCAAACCGTGCCGCAGGAAATGGCCGCAAGCAGTCGGGGAGAATGTTCCGCCAAAAGGTTCCACTGGCCGGGTGGAAGGCCGCCCCTGGCCGCCGCCAAGGTGGTGAAGGAAAGATAAGCGGGCGCGCTATCCAGGAACCCGCTCAAGAGACCCGAGGCCCAGAAATATTGCCATGGTTCGGTGAGGTTCAATCCAGCGGCCTGGGCTTGCAAGAAAGCTAGGGCGGGAATCATGGTCCCGAATACCCCAAAAAAGAGGATGGCCACTTCCTGGATGGGGGCGAGGTGAAGACTGTTCTTCACATGGATCCTGGGAGAAGTCCCTTTAAAAGAAACCCAAGCGATGCCTGAGAGCAAAACAATTTGGAAAAGGTCGCAAAGACTGTCGGCGCTTACCCGCCCCACTTGTTGTGCCAACCAAGGGTTGAGGCGGTAACCCGAGAACAAAACCACCGCTAAGACCACCCCTAACAACAGGATGTTCCGTCTTCCCTCAACATGAATGGCCCGATGGGCTGACGCTATTTCGGCCGCCAGGTTTTGCTTCGCCGACACCTCTTCCTTTCGAAAGTAATATTCGTCCATGACATGGAAAACGAACAAGAGAATGAAGGTCACCAAGGCCCAATGGGGAAGCAGGCGAAAGGTCCAAAGGAAAGGTACCCCGTGCAGGAAGCCCAAGTAGAGAGGCGGGTCGCCTAGGGGCGCCAAGAGCCCGCCGCAATTGGCCACAATGAAGATGAAAAAAACGAAGAGGTGGGTTTTGTGCTGGCGATGCTTGTTGGCCCGCAGGAGCGGGCGTATTAAAAGAAGGCTGGCCCCTGTGGTACCTAGGTAATTGGAGAAGACCGCGCCGGTTAGAAGGAACAGCGTGTTCATGAAGGGAAACCCGGCGAAGGCACCAGAGATGTGGATACCCCCGCTCACGACAAAAAGAGCCGCCAACAAGGCAATAAAGGCACCGTATTCTAGGAAGACCTGGTAAACCCGGATGTAATCTCCGGTCACTAGAACATAAAGGACCACTCCCACTATTGCCGCCAAAGCGCTCAAGAGCACTTTACTGAAATCTTTTTTCCACCAATTGGAAAGACGCGGGACCGAAGGCAGAACAGCGATGATGAAGATAAAGATGATGAAAGGCGCTAGGAAGAGTGGGTTGTTCATATTTCAAAATCCTCAAGAAACAAAAAAGGCGCGGTTGCCCGCGCCCTTCCCTACTCAAATTGACTGTCGGTTAGCTTAGTGCTGATACCCGTCGAAGCGGGGCATCATGACGAACTTTCGCCAGTCGCCGCCATGGGCGTAGACCGCGTACATTTCCTTGGCGTTGAACTTATCCTTCGGTTGCAGATAGACGATGGCTTGCACCTTTTCTCCGGTGGGTGAAAGGGTGACTTCGCGGACTTCACGGAGGAGACGACTGCTGGCCGGAGCTTCCGGACGGTAGCCTTCCTGGGAGTCGATGATCTTCATCACTTCATCCATGACCTCGAATGTCATGACTTCGCCGAAAACCTTGCCGCCTTCTTCTTCCACCACTATCGGAAGACCAGTGGGCAATTGATAAAGCTTGCCGGGCATCTCGGCCCGGGACCAGGTACGGACATAGGGGGCGATCTTGATGTGCTTCACGGCGTCCTTCAAGAAAACGTCATAGACGAAGACGTAGGGCGTGGGAAAGGTCTGGGTTGCGGTCATGGGCTTCCTCCCTGGGGGGTCATCAGCCTGGAAATGATACAAGGAAGGGTTGGGGAGTGTAAAGAGTTCAACATCCAAGGAATCCGAAGGATTCAATAAAATAGTTGTCATTGCGAGGAGTGCCCCGCGCATAGCGGGGCGATCACGACAAGCTTGCGGTATTTGGCCTTTGGCCAAACATGCTTGGCCCGAAGGGCCAACGCACAACCTCAGTTTAAATAAGCCTTTTCCACAGATTTTTTTCAACTGGGGTTGCTTCGTCATAACCAACCGCCTATTCGGCGGTCATTCCTCGCAATGACAACAAAAACTCAGGAAGCCTTCTTCCTCTTCGCTATCCGGTTTTTTCTACCCCCAAAGAAAATAATGAAAAAGATCTGAACCACGCGGTCGATTCGCGGACCTTCAGTTTGGGTTCGACAAACACATGCCGGGGGTTTTCGTCCTGTTCCTCGATCATCACCTCCAAAAGCTCGATGGCTTGTTGGCCGATGCGGTAAAAGGGCTGGTGGATGGTGGTCAAAGGCGGATCAAAATAAGAAGCGCGTTCGTGATCGTCGAATCCCACCACCGACACCTCCTTGGGGACCCTCGATCCCGATCCTTCCATAGCCTTGATCACGCCGAAAGCCGTCGTGTCCGTTGAGCAGAAAAAAGCGGTGGGCCTTCGCTCCCGGGGCAGGATCAGGATCTTTTGGGCGGCCTTTTCCCCGAATTCTTGGGTAAGGGGGCCATGGTGCACCCAGAGGGGATTTTCTTGGATCGCCGCCTTCCCCAGCGCCTGCCGGTACCCGGCATAGCGATCACGGGCGTTGGAGGAATATTCCATCTCACCTCCGACATAACCGATCTTGCGATGTCCCAGTTTCATCAAATGCTCCACAGCTTCCAGGGCTCCTTTGCGGTTGTCCAAGTCGATCCAGGAAAATCCGGGGTCCTCCGTCCGGCAAAAAAGAAGAAGGGTGGGGATGTCCAATTTTTTAACGAAACCAAGGTCCGACTCTTTGGCCTTTGGAGCGATCAGGATAAGGCCGGCCAAGGAGGTCTCATGACAAAAATCAAGTTCCGGATCGTCCTCACGAACGGACCCGCGAACGCTCTTCAGGAGCAGATGACGTTTAGTGCGTCCGACCTCATCCATGATCCCCGTCAAGGTCCGTTGGTAATAGGCCTCTGAAAGATCTTCCGAACGATCCCCAAGTTGAAGGATACCGATGGCGTCTTTCCGGGGGGACTTAAGCGCCTGCGCGGCCGTGTTCGCGTGATAGTTGATCTGGCGTGCCGCATTCAAAACCCTTTCACGCGCCTCTGGGCTCGCCGCCCCTTTGCCCGAGAGAACCCGGGATACGGTGGACCGGTGGACACCCGCTAATTTCGCCACATCGTAGATAGTCGGCATAACGTTTGGGCCTTGAATCTGTATTTTTTCCGCGGCTAACTTCAGGAAGCTTTTCGACGGGTCTTGAGGGGTTCGCTCTTGGAGATGGCCTTTTTCCCCCGTTCCGCGGTGCGGATACGGATGGCCTCCTTGATGTCGTATACGAATATCTTCCCGTCCCCCACCTCGCCCGTATAGGCACCGTCCATGATGGCCTTGATGACCTTCTTTTTATCCGCGTTATCCACCACGATCTCCATCTTGGTCTTGGGCAGATAGCTGATACGCAGGTTCTCCGGCCAGTCCGAATGGAGCCCCTTTTGACGGCCATGGCCTTCCATTTCGGTGACCATCATGCCGGGATAACCGGCGCGTTGGAGCTTGAGCCGGACAGATTCCAGGCGCTCCGGACGGATAATGGCTTCGATCTTGACCATAAGATGGCTCCTTAAAATCTTTCTAACCACGAAGTACACGAAGGCCACGAAGTAAACCTAGATTTTGTTCACCTTTTGCCTTGCTTGGTGTCCTTGGTGAACTTGGTGGTTAGAGCTTTAGCTTTTGTATTGCTATGAGCAAGCCTCGTGCCAAGGAAAACCACACGCGTTGCCCGAAAATTTAGGGATGCATGTTGGCCGCAAGTACAATATTGTATGAAGCAACAACCATGAACGACATCGGCTCCTTCCTACAAGACCTGGCCATGGTGCTTTGCGTGGCGGCGGTCACCACTATCCTCTTCCATCGGCTCCGTCAGCCGACGGTGCTGGGTTATCTTTTGGCGGGCCTCCTGCTCGGCCCCAACGTGCATATCCCCCATGTCCTTCTTTTCGCCCATGAAGACACGGTCAAGACCTTGGCCGAATTGGGCGTCATCCTGGTCATGTTCTCCATCGGCCTGGACTTCAGCATCGAGCGGCTGGTCAAGTTGCTCCCCACCGCGGGGCTTACGAACGTTATCGAGCTTTCCTTCATGATCTGGCTGGGTTATTCCGCCGGGCGGCTTCTGGGCTGGAGCCCCTTGGAATCCCTCTTCACGGGTGCCATCATCTCGCTCGCCTCCACAATGATCGCCTCCAAGGCCCTTTCGGACGCCCGAACCGACCCCAAGCTCATGCGGGGCATCATCGGCATCATGGTGGTGCAGGACCTGGCTTCCATCCTGCTCTTGGCCCTCCTGACCCCCCTGGCCGAAGGCGCCCATCTTTCTTTCTCCGCCTTGCTCATGACCAGCGGCAGCCTTCTGGGCTTCCTGGGTCTTCTTTTCGGCGTAGGCTTCCTCGTCATCCCCCGGCTCATCCGCGGCGTGGTGTCCCTCCGAAGCCCCGAGACCCTCTTGGTGACGACCGTGGGGGTTTGTTTCGCCATGGCCCTGCTCGCCCAAAAGGGCGGCTACTCGGTGGCCTTGGGGGCCTTCCTGGCGGGCATGCTGGTGGCCGAGTCAGGGGTCAAGTTCACCATCGAGCGGTTGGTGAGCCCTTTAAAGGATATGTTCGCGGCGGTTTTCTTCGTGGCCGTGGGTATGTTGGTCAACCCTCACGTGCTTTTGGAACATTGGGCCGCCATCCTGCTGTTGACCGTGCTCGTCATCGCTGGCCAGACCCTGAGTGTTTCGGTGGGGGCTTTTTTGAGCGGCCGTCCCCTGAAGACCGCCATCCAGTCCGGCATGGCCCTGACGCAGATCGGGGAATTTTCCTTCATCCTCGCCCAGATCGGCGTGGCTAACGGGGCCATCAATGGGTTCATTTATGACATCACGGTGGCCGTGTCGGTGGTGACGGCCTTCACCACACCCCTTCTTATCCGCTACGCCGAGCCCTTCTCGCGCCTGGTGGACAGCCATCTTCCCCGTCCCATCCAAACCTTCACGGCCCTTTACGGTTCCTGGATCGAGGGCTTGCGCCACGGCAAGGACGAGAAAACCGTTTGGAGGCGCGCTCGCCGCCTCGGAGGGATCCTCTTTTTGGACACCTTGTTCCTGGTTGGCATCATCATCACCACCGCCGCCACCATGAAAAGATGGCTACCTCAAATGGAAGACCTTCTGCACCTGCCTCCTTGGGGATGCCGTGTCATCCTAGGGTTGGTGGGCCTGGGCTTCGCCCTTCCCTTTTTCGTGGGTATCTTGAGAAGCGCGAAGACCCTGGGCGGCCTGGTCGCCGCCGTCGCCATCCCGCCCGTGGAAGAAGGGAAGGTGGACCTGGGTCTCGCTCCCCGCAAGGTGCTGACCCTGACCCTGCAACTGGCCATCGTCTTTGCCTTGGGCCTTCCTCTTTTGGCCGTCACCCAGCCCTTCCTGCCCTTTGGCTACAGCCCCATCCTATTGGCGGCGGTAGTGGCCGTGCTGGGGGTGGTTTTCTGGAAGAGCGCGGTCAACCTGCAGGACCACGTACAGGCCGGGGCCCAGATGGTGGCCGAAGCCCTCATCCATCACAAACCCCAGAACCCGGTCGCCCTTTTGGAACAGATGGACATGATGGTGCCGGGCATGGGCGCCCCCACTTCCATTTCCATCGTGGAAGATAGCGCCGTGGTGGGCCGCACCTTGGGTGAACTCTCCCTACGCACCAAGACCGGCGCCTCGGTCATCGCCATCATGCGCGGCACGGACCGCCTGCTCATGCCCTCCGGCAAAGAGATGCTTCAAGCGGAAGATACTTTGGTTTTGGTGGGCACCCAAGAGTCTATTTTCTTGGCGAAGGGTTTGCTCCGAAAACCCGGGTTGAACTCCTAATTTTTTCAGTTGTCATTGCGAGGAATAGCCGTCGAATAGACGGCTGTTGATGACGAAGCAACCTCAGTTCCAAAATAAACTTCCTTGGGAAAAGGCTTATTTTCAACTGGGGTTGCCACGTCGTGATCGTGCCGCTATTCGCGGCCCACTCCTCGCAATGACGGCAAAACCTAAGACCAAGAAGCGGAAAGTTTTTTGGGTTCTAATACATTCGTCTTTTGGTGTTCTTGGTGATCTTGGTGCCCTTGGTGGTAAACAAGGCTTTATCCGGATTCCTCTTTCGGTTTTGACGATAAATCGGCCAATTTCAACGATTCATTCCTGTCATCTTCGGCGCAATTTTGTCATCATTGCATTTTTCCAGGGCGTTTCTAGAATATTGCGCTTTGGTTCTAAAAACGGTTGAGTCGTTCGAACGAACGAGCGGGGGAACCAATTTTTTTTGGGGCTAATACATTCTTAAGTTGTCATTCTGAACCCGATTTCCGGGTGAAGGATCTATGTTCATAAAACATGGATCCTTCGCTCTGCTCAGGATGACAAACAGCAGAAAGTACGGCGACCTTTCGTGCCGAGCCCGTCAGCTAACCTCGTAAACCTCGAAAGAAATATTTCATGGCCGAAACTAAAAAACCCGGGATAAAAGTGCACCAGCTCGGCTGGGCCCTCGTCTTCGCGGTGGTTTACGCGGACATCGGGACCTCGGTCTTTTACGTTCCCGGCATTCTTTATAATTCCATCGGCGGCCTAGCCACCCTGGCCCAGTTCATCACCACCGGCGTCTTCATTTCCATCGCCCTCAAATATGTGGAGATATGCCAACGCTGTCCGGACGGCGGTGGGGTGGTTTCCATCACGCGCGAGGCTTTTTCCCGGTGGGAGTTCCTGCCCCTGGTGGGCGGCGCCTTCATCACGGTGGATTACTTCCTCACCTCGGCCATTTCCGGCGTGTCCGGCCTCTATTACCTCTCCAGCCTGATGCCCGAGACCAAGAACCTGGTCATCAGCGTTTCCATGGTGCTTTTCCTTGTACTGGTCCTCATCAATATCATCGGCATCAAGGAATCGGCCTCGGTCACTTCCACTTTCGCCCTCACTAAGATCCTGGTTGCCCTAGTTCTTTTTGGCACGGCCCTTTCCGCCATCGCCCTCTGGCCAAGCCTCAATTGGAAGGGACTTTGGCACAGCATCCTGCACCCGGGCATCCCCCTGACCTTCAGTTCCATCGCGGTAGGTTACGCCACCACCTGGCTGGCCTATTCGGGTTTGGAATCGGTGGCCCAAATATCCGGGGCCATGAAGGAACCGGTAAAAAAAACTGCCTCCCGCGCCATGTTTTGGGTCATCATTACCATCACGCTTTTTTCCGCGCCTTTGACCGGCGTGCTCCTATACATCCTTCCCGATAGCATCAAGCAGACTCAGTCCGACTCCCTCTTGTCCGCCTTGGGTTTCGCGGTGGGCGGCCCCATCCTGGGCGTGGCGGTGGTGCTGACAGCCTCCACCCTGCTCTTCATGGCTTGCAATACGGCTATCGTGGGGAACTATCACGTCAACGTGCGCTTGTCCGACCTAGGTTTCCTGCCTTCTTTTTTAAGGAAACGCCATCCCAAAATGGGAACACCCTATCTTTCCATCCTCATCTCGGGGCTGGTCCCTATGGCCATCATCCTCATCACCAGGGCCAATGTGGACGCTTTGGGCGACCTTTATAACTTCGGCCTCCTGGGCACCCTGACCCTTTCCTCGGTGGCCATCGACAAACTGCGTTGGCGCGACGGGATGAGGGGATTTCGGTTCTGGTCGGGGGTCTTCACCTCCGTTGCGCTCTTGGCAGCCTGGGTCATCAATATGGTGCACAAACCCGACGCCCTCTTTTTCGGGGGTACCCTGGCGGCCATCTTGGTCGGTATTGGCTTGTGGCACCGCATCGGGGCCTCCCAAAAGGCTGTGGTCCAGTTCGCCGAAGCCGAATCCAGCGCCGCCGACCT
Organism: uncultured bacterium; assembly: GCA_964560635.1. Lineage (GTDB taxonomy): Bacteria > Oederibacteriota > Muellerivitia > Muellerivitales > Muellerivitaceae > CAZLND01. The sequence continues at coordinate 9,761 of CAZLND010000072.1, forward strand.
GCCCGAAGCCTCCAATATCCTCACCCTGGAAGAGGCCCAGGACGCCAGCGCCATGGAATCCTCTCCCCTCATGGTGGCCCTGACCTATGTGAATGAACGACTACTCAAGGACGCGGCCATTTACGCCAAGGGGTTGAAGAAGAAGAATATTTATGTGGTCTATGTGGACGAGATGCCAGCTCTTTTCCTGCCCCAGGAGGTCAAACCCACCGCCGCGGCCGTGAAGGTACTGGTGGAATCCTGCGCGGCGCTGGAAAAAGAAGGTCTCTCCGGCATCCCCATCTGGCGCATGGCCGAAGACGCGGGTTATTCCATCGCCGAGGCGGCCAATGGATTGAATGTCCGTCACGTTTTCGTGGGTTCGTCGAAACGGACCTTCTTCTGGCGCATGCTGAGGGGACGCACATTGAAGAACCTGGCCGAACGCCTACCGGAGACTTCCGACCTTATCGTGGTGGGTTAAGTTTATTCAGCTTTGATCGGTTCTTAGCCGCCATTTTCTCAAAGCAACAACTGCCCAAACCGCTTCAACCAGTCCAAAAGGCCAAGCTCCCTGCAGGAATCCGTAAACCGATCCCAGGCCGCAAGCTCCGGCAAACCCCAAAATGAACCATCGGCTTCTATATTCAAAAGCGTAACAGATCATCATTGA
>CAZLND010000073.1:0-10348 GCA_964560635.1 uncultured bacterium
CGAAATTCAAAAGGTCCGTGCCTTCCTCGAACCCGCCTAGGTCGGTCAACAAGAAGCCTGGGCCCTTTTTTTCGGCTTCCTGCTGAAGCACCCGAAAGGCTTTGAAACCTTCCGCCGATTTGAAGGACCAATCATTCACCTGTGCCCAGGTCCTCTGATAAGGCCCAAAAAGATGATAAGCATCCAATCCGGCCGAGAATAAAAGGATGATCGCCAGGACCTTCCAGGACCTTTCCTTGGTCAAACTTTGCAGGAGGGAAAGCAGGCCGAAAGTGACGACCGCTAGGACCAAAGGCAGGGCGTGCAATATCCGGAACATTTCCAGGTTGGCTGTCACAAAAGCGGGGAGCCAACAGAGGGGCAAGGCGAACAAGAGGAACCGGGATATGGGTTCCCGGCGACGGCGGATGAGCTCCAAGACCCCGAGAAAAAAAGCCGCGGTGAGCAAAGGGTTCAAGAAGCCGCCCCAATAGGGGCCATAGCCCGACAGATGGGCCCGGTTGGTCCAAAAGAGATTGGTCACGTAAAAGACGGACTGGAAAAGTTGTTCGTTCCAATGGAAAAGATCGGGTGCCAGAAGGGAACGGATATAGGTCGGGGAGCCTTTGGACAAGGACCAGAGAAGGGGAAGAAGGGGTATGGCAACGGCCAAGCCGAACGGAAACAAGGTCCGAAGGAACTTTCCGTGGAAGGATCTCCAAAGAATGACCGCGATGAAAAGGGCCACCAGGGGCCAGGAAAAGGTGATGTAAAAACCGGCCCCGACCCAACCGCCAAGAGCGACCACTTTCCAGAGGGATGGGGTGGGGCCCGCTTTTTGGGTGAGGAGCCCGGTCCCCCAAAAGGCAAGCAGTTCCCAAAAGAGCAGCAAAGCGAAATCGTTGCAAAATCTTGAGGCGTAGAGAGGCCAAAATCCGAGGGCCATCAAGACCCCGAAGATGAGCGAAAAGGACCTTGTGAAAAATTGCCTGGCCCCCGCGTATCCCGCGAGGACCGAAAGGGTGGAGAGCGCCGCCGGATAGGCCCACAAGGTCAACAAAGAGGGTGAAAGGAACTTAAAGAAGCCTCCTAAGGTCCAAAAGGTGAGGGGCAATAGGTGGAAGTCGCTGTAAAAGAATTTCCAATCCCAATTCTCGGATAACCCCAGGGCGGTCGAGGCGAAAAGGCCCTCGTCATTCAAGGGCCAGAGCGATAGGGAGGTGAGTTTATAGAACCGAAGGAAGATGGCGAGAAAGGAGAGGAGGAGCCAAAAGACCGCTGGAGGACGGGGAATGACCTCTTTGGAGAACGGTTGGACGATTCCGGGGGCCGAAAAGAGGTTCCGAAGGATCATCAGTCCTAGAGGAAGCAAAAAGCCCCACTCGAATAAACGGACCTTTGTTCCCTGGGATATCGCTGAGTAGGAAAAAAGGAAGCTTTGGGACGCGAATAGGAAAAAGAGGAACCAAGGGTCCGAGATAAAACGCAGTGTAGCTTTCGAGAATGAATTCGACACGGGTAGCGGCCGGTTCGCCCTCATCCGCCGTATTGCCACCCGGTCGTGGAAAGCAAGAGGGGCCCTTCCAAGGGACCGGCCTCAGCTTCCAGCACTTTCGCCACTACTACCACGTGATCCCCTTCTTCGATACTTCCTACCCAACGGCATTCCACGTAACCCGCCATTTGGGGGAAGAAAGGGAATTTCAAGGTCGGGCTTTCCTGGAAAGTCTCGCCAGCCAAATGGTGGCCCTCCGGCTCCTGATGCTTGAAAAATTTCTGGGCGATATCCTTTTGGTCCGAACCCAAAAAATTCAAGACGAAACCTTGGGACTTTCGGACGATCTCGAAAGTCTGGGAATCTTTCTTGAGACCCACCGCCACCAAGGGCGGTTGGAAGGAAGCTTGGGTGACCCAGCTCACGGTCGAAGCGGCGGTCTTCCCATCGGCCTTGCTGGTGAGCACATAAAGGGCGTGGGGGATCATCCTCAACAGTTTTTTCTTCGCTTCCTCGTTCATGGTCCACCGCCTTCGCTGGGATCGGTCATTTAAGCGCATTTTAACAGCTGACCGGGAACAGCGCAGGGCCTTTCCTCTTGGAACCCCCTCCCCCCCATGTTAAACTTCACGTCCGATCCCACAAAAACGTGACCATGCCGACCGAGAGGGCCTGTCAAAAGAATGGAAATGACCTTGGATTTCAACGAAACGCTCAAAAAACTCGCGGAACTTCAGACCACCGATTCGGGACTGGACGACCTGGAACGCCTGAAGAAGGGCTTCAACCAGAATATCGCCGCCCTGGAGAACGGGGTGAAGGCCCTCAAGACCGCCGTTCAAGACGCTAAAAAAGCCCTGGAGGTCCTGCAGAAGGACCGCAAGACCTTGGAGATCGAGATCGGGACCCTGGATAACAAGGTCACTAAATATTTGGGCCAGCAGAACGATGTCAAGAGCAACGAGCAATTCGCCGCCCTGAAACAAGAGATCGAGAAGAGCAAGGAAGACAAAGGAAAGTTGGAAGAAAAGGTCCTCGAATTCCTTTTCCTGGACGATGAGCAAAAGAAGAAGATCCAGGCTTTGGCCCAGGACCTGGCGGCGGCCGAGAAGAAGGACGCCGATGAAAGAAAGTCCCTCCTGGACAAGATCGCGGACTGCGACAAAGCCACTCTTGAAAAGAAAAGCGAACGTCAAAAAAAGATCGCTGAAATTCCAGAGGAATTCGCGGTGGGCTATGAGGCCTTGAGGAACAACGGCAAAAAAATAGCGGTCGCCAAGATCCAAGAAGACCTGACCTGCAGCGGGTGCCATATGAACATCCCGCCGCAAGTCCTGAACGAGATGAAAAAGAACATCGCCATCCAACGTTGTAACTGCGGGCGATATCTCTCTCCCGAGGCCTAAGCATGGGCGTTTCCACCGCCAAAAGGGTTCTCAAGATCGAGGCTGAGGGCCTGCTCCAGCTTTCCCGCAAGGTCGGCAAATCCTTCGAGGCCGCGGTCAAGCTCATCCTCAAGTCCAAGGGCCGGGTCGTGGTGACCGGCATGGGCAAGTCCGGGCTCGTGGGCCAGAAGATCGCCGCCACCCTTTCTTCCACCGGAACCCCCTCGTTGTTCCTCAATCCCGCTGAAGCCCTTCATGGGGACATGGGCAAAGCCGCCAAGGGTGACGTGGTGTTGGCCCTTTCCAACAGCGGTGAGACGGATGAACTCAAGACCCTCCTCCCCCATTTAAAAAGGATGGGCTGTCGGATCCTGCTCTTCACCGGTAACCCTTCCTCCAGCCTTTCCCGGCAAGGGGATGTGGTGTTGGACGTGGGTGTGAGCAAAGAAGCCTGCCCCATGAATCTTTCCCCCACCGCCAGCACGACCGCCGCCCTGGCCATGGGCGACGCCATCGCTATCGCCTTGTTGGAAGAACGAGGGTTCACTGAAAAGGATTTCGCCTTGTTCCATCCGGGCGGCGAGTTGGGGCGCCGGCTGCAATTGAAGGTGGCCGACATCATGCGCAAGGGAAGCCGCGTTCCAAAGGTCCCCTTGATGGCGTCCTTCGACCGCATCGTTCGGGAGATCAACGCCAAGAAGGTCGGCTCGACCCTGGTGGTGGACGGGAAGGGAAGGCTTTCGGGCATCATCGTGGACGGCGACCTGCGCCGGGCCCTCTTGAAGGACAAGAACGTCCAGCGTTGGACCGCGGCTAAACTGCGGACGCCCCATCCTACCCGTGTCGTCCCGGAAACCAGCCTGGCCCAAGCGCTCCAATTAATGGAAGACAAGACCATCTATCAGCTTGTCGTCGTGGATAAGAAGAAGCGTCCTGTCGGGATCGTCCATCTGCACGATCTATTAGGTAGGGGCAGGATCAAGATCGTTTAAGTCGGCTGAAAGCCAAAAAACCGGATCAAAACCATGAGCATCCAAAAAATCAAACTGTTGTTGACCGACGTGGATGGGGTCCTCACCAACGGCAAGGTCTATGTTGGCATCAAGGAAGAATTCGTCAGTTTCGACATCCAAGACGGCATCGGTCACCGGTTGGCCGCTTATGGCGGTCTTCAAGTCGGATGGATCTCGGGACGAGTCTCCAAACCGGTGGCTATCCGGGCCCGAAAATTAAAAGTTCCTTACCTTTATCAAGGCAAACTGGACAAACTCACGGTAGCCAAAGCCCTTTGCGCGAAGCTGGGTCTTTCCTTGAAAGAAACGGCCTACATGGGCGACGACCTGATCGACATCCCCCTGCTTCAAGCCGCTGGTTTTTCCGCTACCGTTCCCTATGGCCGCGCGGAAGTCAAAAAGGTAGTTCAGCATGTCACCCAGGCCGCGGCCGGGGAGGGTGCTTTTCGCGAAGTGGTGGAAAAGATCCTCAAAGCCCAGGGTCGTTGGAAGGGCACTTTGGCCGCCTTCCACCGGATGAACCGTCAGTCCGCCCATTCCTCGCGCGGGATCGATTGAGGTCCTCTTTGGCGAAGCCCAAGTTCAAGCATCATGTCATCTATTACGGTGCCCGCTTCCTGATGTTCTTCCTGATCCATCTTCCCTATTCGTTGGTGTCCCGGCTTGGCCAGTCCTTTGGGGCCCTGGTTTTCCATGTGGCCGGCGGGGAAAAGCGCAAGACCCTCCGAAGCATTCGGACCGCTTATCCAACCGGGCTCTCCGAGGAGGAAGTCCAACGCCTGGCCATTCGGGTCTGGGTGAATTTGGGAAGGACTCTTTTCGAGGTCATCCATTGGATGGGCTGGTCCCGGGAGAAGATCATTTCCCAGGTCGCTCGTCATCGGGGGCTGGAGAACATCGACCAGGTCCTTACCCGGGGCAAGGGATTCTTCCTTGTGACGGCGCATTTGGGCAATTGGGAATTGTTGGGCGGTTTTCTCCGGTCGCGTTACGAAGGCTCGGCCCTGGCCCAAAAAATATATGACCCCCGCTTCGACGTTTTGATGACCCGGTTCCGGGAAGAAAAGTTGGGGGCTAATATGATCAAACGGGGCTTGGCCCTACGGGGAATTTTGGAAGCCCTGAAGAAGAACCACGGCATCCTGGCCCTGTGCGACCAGGACACGGGCAAGGACGGGGTCTTCGTGCCTTTTTTTGGCAAGTTGGCTTGGACCCAGTCGGGCGTGGCGCGCATCGCCCGCAGGACGGGGGCGGCCCTGGTGCCCGCTTTCATGGTCCGGGGCGCGGATGGCCGCTTCGAATTGCATGTGGAAAAGGAGATCAAGGTCCCCCATACCAAGGACGTGGAAAGGGACATCCTGGAAACGGTCCGGCGGTATACTGAGGTCATTGAATCCTACGTGAAGGCCTATCCCGACCAGTGGATGTTCCTCCACGACCGCTGGAAGACCCGACCCCCGGAAGAAGGGAAACCGTGATGAGGAAGAAAAAACGGAATGAGCCGGTTCTGGAGCCGCTTCCATTGGATCCGGCGGAAGAACCCCGTCCCCGGATCCTACGGATCCTGCTTGTGGCGGCGCTTCTCATCGTCCTCGTCCTTTGGCTGACCGTCCGTGGTACCCCCAAGCCCAACAGCCCCGAGACCCTCTCGCAGGGGGAAAATTCCCCCGACGCGGTCATCGAAAAACTCCATCTGGTCTCCACCATCCAAGGCCAAAAGCGCTGGGAAATGAACGCCGACAGCGCCCGCCTCTACCAAACCCAGAAACAGGCCTATGCGGACGCCATTTACGGACAGTTCTATAAGAGGGACAAGCTAGTCTCGACCTTGACGGCGGATAAGGCCATAATCAACACCGAAACCAACGCCACGCAGGCCGACGGCCATGTGGAACTGGTCACGGAGAACGGCTCCAAATTGGAGACCGATAAATTGAATTGGGACCCGATCACGGACGAGATCAAGACCGGTAGCCGTGTCCATATCTATAAGGGAACGGATGACATCACGGCCACGGGCCTGGTGGCCGACACCCAATTGAACAACATTCGATTCGTGAAAGACGTGCATACTCAAGTGAGGGACACCAGTGAGATTGAGGATTACAGCAATAAAAAGAAGTTTTAACCCGACCGCGTTCCTCTTGGCCGTCTTTTGCCTGGGGGCAGGGTCCTTCCTTTGGGCCTATGACCTTGACCAAAAGAAGGAAATTTCTTCCAAAAAGCCGGTGAACATCACCGCCTCCCAGTTGACCTTCGACCGTCTTAAGGGTTTGACGGTCTTCAAGGATAAGGTCCACGCGGTCCACGAACCCGTGGTCCTGGACGCGGACCTTTTGCGGTCCATTGAGGGGAACAAGGAAGCCGCCGCCGAGGGCCACGTCAAGGTGGTCGACCACGGGGCCGCCATGACCTTGACTTGCGGGAGCCTGGAATATTTGGACCTCATGAACACCATGACCGCCCATGACCATCCCCTTTTGGTGAGCCTGGACGAGGATGGTATCCCCATCACCATCCGGGGAAGGCAGATGGAACTGGATTCCCTGAAGAAAACCGTGGTCATCAACCAGAACGTGGAGATCGTGCACCAGAACGGGAAGGCCGAGGCCCAAAAGGCCACCTATTATTCGTCCGAGGAAAAGTTCGTCTTGGAAGAGCAACCGAGGGTCTTTACCACGAACGGACAGATCACGGGGCGCCGCATCGTCTCAAAACTGGGAGGGGATCGAAGCGTCATCGCCGAGGGGATGGCGGACGCCATTTTCAATCCCAGTGGTCCAGTAACGGGGATCTCCGATAAGAAAAGCACGTCCAGTACCAGCGGTCCCGCCGATGGTCCGGCCGCGGGGCCTTCCGCCCCACAGGGCGGGCCGAACGATCCGGGAGCGGTGCCGACGCCGTCCCCTACTCCCGATTTTCCAGCGGGAAAAGCCTTTCATTTTGGCGGATAAGCAGATTTAAAGCGTTGGAACTCTGATGAATGAGATGGATGAGATAAACAAAATTTTAACGGTGCTATTGCCGTTATCTAATTTATCTGATTCATCATAGTTACAAAGGTTTTGTTGGAAGTTCTTGGCTCGTTTTATTGTTTTTTTTCATCCTTTATCGCGAGGTAGTCTCATGAAGGTTCTTCGCACCGACGAGCTGGTCAAGCTGTACAGCCGCAAGAAGGTGGTGGACCACGTCTCCATTTCCGTTCGCCAGGGCGAAGTGGTCGGGCTCTTGGGCCCCAACGGTGCCGGCAAGACCACCACTTTCTATATGACCACGGGTTTTATCGCGCCCGACCAGGGTCGGGTGTTCTTTGAGGAGGAAGGCAAGGTCCATGACATCACCCACTTACCGATGTACAAAAGGGCCCGCATGGGCATCGCCTATCTGCCCCAGGAACCCTCCATCTTCCGCAAGCTGACGGTCGAGGAGAACCTCCTGGCCATTTTGGAATTGACCCCCCTTTCGCCCGCTGATCGGAAGCTCCGTTTGAAGGAATTGTTGGACGAATTGAAGGTGACCCATTTGGCCAAGCAAAAGGCCTATACCCTTTCGGGAGGGGAACGGCGGCGCGTGGAGATCGCCCGGGCCCTGGTGCTCCAACCCCATTTCATTTTGTTGGATGAGCCCTTCGTGGGCATCGACCCTATCGCGGTGCAGGACATCCAAGGCATCATCCGATACCTTAAGAAAAAGAAGATCGGGATCCTCATCACCGACCACAATGTGCGGGAAACCCTGTCCATCGTGGACCGGGCTTACATCATGTTCGAGGGGAAGATCCTGTTGTCCGGCACGGCTTCCATGCTGGCCTCCAATAAGAAAGCCCGTGAGATCTACCTGGGTGAACGCTTCTCCCTGAAATAAGCAGGAGTCCCCCCATCAAAAAAACCGACTCACCCCTCCCAAAACTCAAGGCCTGGATCGACCGAACCTTGGCACCCCTCTGTCGTGTCCTGCTAGCCCTTCATATCGGTCCTGACTGGGTGACCTTAGCCGGGGTCCTGCTCACTTTCATGGTGCCCTATGAACTGCTCAAGGAGGAATGGGTGGCGGCCGGGGTCTGGCTTCTGGTCGCGGGGTTTTTCGATATCCTGGACGGCACATTGGCCAGGCAAGGCGGGAAGAAAAGGGCTTTTGGGGCCTTTTGGGATTCGACAATGGACCGGGTCTCGGAAGCCGTCGTTTTTGGCGGGTTTCTATTGTATTATGGCCGAAACCAACGACTCGCGGAACTTCTGCTGGCTTTCAGCGTCTGTATATTGTCTTTCCTGGTCTCTTATACAAGGGCCCGGGCTGAGGGTCTTGGCGTCGATTGTGAAGTGGGACTATTGCCGAGGCCGGGAAGGGTCATCCTTCTAGCCTTGGGACTCTTTTTCGCCGTTCCCACCGGGGCGCTGGTCCTGGTCGGGGTGCTTTCCTTGATCACAGTGGTCCAACGGATCGGGTGGGTCTGGGAAAAGACCAAGAATGTTAAAAGTAAGTAAAGCCGTCATCCGCCTGCGCAGTGTAGAACGGGTTTATCCGTGAAGAACGGAAATGCTTCGGCGGATTTCGCCAGCTTATTGTCGGATGCCTACCGAAGCCTTTGGCGTAGGTAGGTTATAAAAGGGGCCACAGGCTCAGTCTGTGGGCTTCATCTAGTTCGGAGGTTCTTTCGCTTATGTCCAAGATCCGAGTGGCCCTGGTGGGCGTGGGTTGTTGCGCATCTTCCCTGGTCCAGGGTGTTCGCTATTACCGCAACGTGGAAGAGGAGGGGTTCGTCCCCGGCCTCATGCACGTCAAGATCGGGAAATACCACGTGGGCGATATCGAGTTCTCCTGTGCCTTCGACGTGGACTCCAACAAGGTGGGAAAAGACCTGGGCGAGGCCATCTTCGAGCCCATCAATAACACCATCAAGTTCTGCGACGTGCCCGCGTTGGGCCTGAAGGTCGAGAGGGGCCATACCTATGACGGCCTCGGCAAGTACTACCGCGAAGTGGTCACCGAATCCCCCGAGAAACCCGTGGACGTGGCGAAGATATTGCGGGACACCAAGACGGACGTTCTCATCAACTACCTGCCCGTCGGCAGCGAGGAAGCCACCAAGTTCTATATGAACGAGGCCATCAAGGCCGGCGTGGGCGTGGTCAACTGCATGCCCGTTTTCATCGCTTCCAACCCCGCCTGGGCCAAGAAGTTCGAGCAGGCCGGGCTTCCCATCCTGGGCGACGACATCAAGGCGCAGGTCGGCGCCACCATCACCCACCGGGTGCTGGCCAAGATGTTCTCCGACCGCGGCGTCACCCTGGACCGCACTTCCCAGCTTAATTTTGGCGGCAACATGGACTTCAAGAACATGCTGGAGCGGGAACGATTGGAATCCAAGAAGATCTCCAAGACCGGGGCGGTCGTCAGCCAATTGGCCCATCCTATCGAGCCCGAGAACATCTATATCGGCCCGTCCGATTACGTACCCTGGCTCAACGACCGCAAGTGGGCCCATATCCGTTTAGAAGGCCGGGAGTTCGGCGATGTGCCCGTGACCATCGAGTTGAAACTGGAAGTGTGGGATTCGCCCAATAGCGCGGGAGTCGCCATCGACGCCATCCGTTGCTGCAAGCTGGCCTTGGACTCGAAGGTTTCGGGTTCCTTGGAAGGTCCCTCCTCTTATTTCTTCAAGACGCCCCCGGTCCAATATTCGGACTCGGAAGCCCATGAGAATGTGGAAACCTTCATCGCTCAATACAGCAAGGCTGGGGAACCCTTAAAAGTCCGGTAAACAAATGGACAATGTAAAATGAAGAATGAAAAGAGCCTGGGATATCCCCGGGCTTTTTTATTTTGTTATCTGTCACCCTGAGCATGGCGAAGGGTCTATGTTTTGAACATGGATTCTTCGGCTGAAGGTCGCCTCAGAATGACATCCTGAGGTTCCGGGATGAATTTCCAAAAAATGATCATGGTGGTTCTCTTGTTGTTGATGGTTTCGTTGCCCGGCCCCCTATTTGCTTGGGGTGTGGTGGGGCACAAGACCATCGCCATCATCGCCCAGGACCGATTGACTCCCGCGGCCCAGAAGGCGGTGGAAGGCCTATTGGGTCCTGATAGGGACTTGGCCGACGTTTCCACCTGGGCCGATTCCATCATCGAAATCCGGCCCGAGACCGCGCCCTGGCACTATTTCAATTTGAACGTTCGGCAACCTCAAGGCAAGTTCGACATCGCCGATGTCTGCAAGGACCACGATTGCGTCGTGGACCAGATCCGCAAGGACCTGGGAGTTTTGCGCGAACCTTTGGCGTCAAAAAAGGAAAAAAGGGAAGCCCTGAAATTCCTGATCCATTTTGTGGGGGATCTCCACCAGCCCCTCCATTGCGCCGATGACAAGGACCGGGGCGGGAACGAGAAATGGTTCCGATATCACGAGTCCTCTCGGTATTTCACTTGGGTCAATTTCCATAGTTTTTGGGACAATCTCCTGGAACCCAAGGCCA
>CAZLND010000074.1:0-10271 GCA_964560635.1 uncultured bacterium
CTGCCGCCGCCAGGGATGGTGCCGGTAGTCGGCACGGCACCAGCGCCCACCCTCCAACCCTTGAGCGTTCGTGCCCTCGTGGGCAAGTATCCCGAGCTCCGTCCGCCCATCCTGCATGGTCTTCTCCGCGAGGGGGAGACCATGAATCTGATCTCGGCCCCCAAGATGGGAAAGAGCTGGCTCGTGACCGACCTGGCGCTGGCGATTGCCACAGGTCGGGATTGGCTGGGGCAATTCAAATGCGAACGTGGGGACGTGCTGATTCTTGATAACGAACTCCACGGCGAGACCTCCGCCCATCGCATCCCCAAGGTCGCCGTCGCCAAAGGCATCCCCGTCGATGCCTATGCCGATCATGTGTGGGTCCAGAACCTGCGAGGCTATCTGCAGGACGTTTTCAGCCTCGGTGCCTACTTCCAATCCCTCACCCCCGGCCGCTTCAAGGTCATTATTCTCGACGCCTTCTACCGCTTCATGCCGCGTGACATGGACGAGAACGACAACGGCACAATGGCGGGGCTCTATAACCAAATCGACCGCTACGCCGACCTGCTTCGCTGCTCCTTCGTCCTGGTTCACCACACCACCAAGGGCAACCAATCGGCCAAATCCATCACCGACGTGGGCGCGGGCGCCGGCAGCCAAAGCCGCGCCACGGATACGCATCTGGTCTTGCGGCCCCATGAGGAGGAAGACGCCGTCGTCCTCGACGCGACCGTCCGCTCCTGGCCGCCCTGTCCCGGACGTTGTCTGCGCTGGTCGTTTCCGGTCTGGTCGCCCGCCGATGAGCTCGACCCTACCCAACTCCGGGCGGACAAACCGCGCAAGAAGCAGGAAGAAGAACCCGACCCCGATGGCGGCTGGGACGTCCGCCGCTTCGCCGGCACCTTTGTCACAGCGCTGCCCCAGGCCCGGGATCTGATTCTCCTGAACGCGGAGGCGGCAGGATTGTCGGCGCGGCAGGCGAGCAAATTCCTCAAGCAGGCCGAGGCGCTGGGCTTGGCGCACCGCTGGACCGTCGGGCGCAGTCACGCCTGCCAGTTTGCCTCATTGCCCCGTGAGGAGGTCGAGTCATGACCCTTGCCATCTTTCCTATATTGACAGGATTGGTGTTTTCGCTCGGGCGCGCGCCCCCCCCATACACCCCCCCACGGTCTCCCCCTCTATTTCCCTGTTGTCGGGGGGGGGGGGGGGGCCGGGGGTGGGCATGTGCCAGGTGGGGACCTATGGATTGGCCGAGGCGGGCAAGGATTGTAAGGCCATCCTCAAACACTATTTCCCCAAGGGCAACGTCGAAAGACTGGAATCAAAATGAACCAACATCCAACACAAAGCCACGAAGACTCTCAGAAAGAAGTGGGGCAGAAGCCATCTTGGTTTCGTTTCACTTTGCGTCTTTGTGTCTTCGTGTTGGCCTTGGGTTTAACGTCCTGCAACGAAATGGCACGGGATATGGGCCTGGAAGAGTTGTCCGATATCGACCAGCGGGTTGGCATCAAGGGAACCGAGACCAATCCCACCCCCCTGGACCCTTTCAAAAAGTACACCCTGGTCATGGCCGCCAACGAGTGCCGGTTCTTCACCATCAAGGTGCCGCACAATTGGTTCTGGAGGGCTTACCTAACCGTCGCCAACCCAGCGGAAACCCGGCGGGGTCAGTTGAAGGCTGAAATCGCCCGGCCCGACATCCCCTGGGCCCCGCTTCCGGGCATTGGTTCCGAACGATATTTCGACTTGGGACGGGAAGGGGTGGAAGCCGCTATTGGCATTGGTAACCGCAACGAGACCCGGACCGCCCTTATCAAGTTATGTCAGCAGGGGGCACCCCTCCATATCACCATCGAAAGCCAGATCTCCGCGACGACGGACCTGATGGGCCCGGAAAAGAAGTTCAAAAGAGCCGACGACTACTAAACTTCAATTATGAATTTTGAATTTTTAATTAAAAATTAAGAATTTAAAATTAAGAATCGCTTCCGAGGTGTTTAGTGCCACTCTATTTCGCCTATGGCTCCAGCCTCATGCGCGCCCAGCTAGAACGGCGCCTCATGGGAAACCGGCCCGTCACCCGGGCCACCCTCAAGGGCTACCGCCTGGCCTTCATGGGTAACTCCACGGAACGCCGGGGCCCCATCGTCAATCTCCTCCCCGATGCTTCCCATTTCGTCCCCGGCACTCTTTATGAACTCAACGAAGTCATGATCCAATATCTGGACCGGGCCGAGGCCTGTGAGAAGGGCACTTATAAGCCCTTGGAAGTAGAAGTGGAAAAGGATGATGGAAGTAAGCACTCGGTCATCAGCTATCAGCTCATCGCTGAAAATCCCCCCTTTGGTAAACCCAACTTGGGATACCAGTTACAAGTCAAACAAGGCTACAAGGAATGGGGCTTACCCGAGGAAGTGCTGGAAGAGGCCTTGGCTTGGAGCGAGGAAAACTTAAAGAAATAAAGGAACTGAAGTTCTAATTTTAAAATCCGATCGAAGGAAAACAAAAAATGGAAGCGAACAAGAATGGCAGTTTGAAAGCCGCGGCCACCTATAGCGTTGAAAGTTGGAAGGAGGAGGATTGGCAGACCATATCCCCTGAAATGAAAATGACGAAGGCTTCGGTCGTGTTCGCTTTCAAAGAGGGCATCGAAGGCAAAGTGATGGAGGAATATCTCATGTACTACGAATCTTTCGACTCGAAAGACCCCCACAAGTCGTCGGCCGAGTATATCGGCATGCTACGTTTTGAGGGCAAACTGGGTGGAAAAAGCGGGACTTTCGCGGCGGATGACAGCGGCTTTTTTGAGGGCGGCGCGGCCTTTTCGACCTTGCGCATCCTGGAAGGCTCCGGAACCGGGGAACTGAAGGGCATCAAGGGAACGGGGAAATACCGGGCCGATCAAAAGGGAAGTCATTTTGAGTTGGAATACGAGTTGGGATGAAATCCGAGGAACGGGAAAAGTGAAGATCAAGAACGTCGACGGCGCTGGGGATGGGGGCTGCAAATGCGTGAGTTGGCTGCATCATTGGGACCGGTTCAGCGGACAAGAGCCCGACTACTGTCCCGTCCAAGACTGCATGAATCACATTGAAACAGCCGCTCCTGTCCAGAAGGACGACCCGGCCGATGGCGGTTGGTACATCCTCCCGCTTTGCCATAAACATGCCGCGATGCGGGGTGGATCCCTCCAAGTGAACGATAATGTGAAACTGGTCACAGCTAACCTTAGTGAAACATGCGGCTAACCGGGAGCGGTCGGAGAAAGATATGGAAACATCCCACATTGTAAAGATCATGCAATTGGCCTTGAAGCAGGGCCCCCGGCCCTTGGAACGGCTGGTGAAGGGGAAGCCCTATGCCGCCGGCAAGAAGGCAGTGGAGGCGTTGACGAAACGGGATATGAAAGACGCCAAGGACCCCAAGTCTCTCCCGCTGGTCCAAGGGGCCCTTTTTCTTTGCTTCGATTGCTGGAAAGAGGCCCATGAGATCGCCGATAGCCACGAGGGAACGGCCGCCGGTCATTGGCTCCACGCCATCGTGCACCGGCGGGAACCGGACGCGGGGAATTCTAAATACTGGTATGCCAAGGTGAAGACCCCGGCCAAGGTCTACGAGGCCATCGGGAATGGGGTTTTGGCGTTATTAAAACAGCAACCGGTCGCGGAGTTGGGGCCTCTGGTCCAAAAGATGGAAAAGTCCAAGACCTGGGAGCCGGAAACCTTCGTGGACCTTTGCGATAAGTTCCGGGAAGAAGATCCGCAATCCCCGGTCTACCAAACCCTGGCCCGGGTGCAAGAACTCGAATGGCGTGGCCTGGCGGAATATATCCTTACAACATAATTTTAATTGCTGTCATTGCGAGGAATGGCCGCCGAATAGGCGGCCGAACATGACAGGCTTGAAGCGCGTTGGCCCTTTGGGCCAAGCGTGATGGGCCGAAGGCCCATTACAACCCCAGGTTTAAAAAACTTCCTCTGGATAAAGGCTTATTAAGACTGAGGTTGTGCGTTGGCCCTTCGGGCCAAGCATGTTTGGCCAAAGGCCAAATACCGCAAGCTTGTCGTTAACGCCATGCTATTCGCGTGGCACTCCTCGCAATGACGGCTAAAACTCAAACAAAGGCTGAAGGCCCTTTCCCTTGTTAGCCGGGGGAAGCTCCTGTAAACTTGACCCACTTCCTTTGGAAAGCGAGTTTTTCCGCCTCATGATCTACTTCGACCACGCCGCCACTACCCCCCTCGACGAGAAGGTCCTG
Source organism: uncultured bacterium (assembly GCA_964560635.1). GTDB lineage: Bacteria > Oederibacteriota > Muellerivitia > Muellerivitales > Muellerivitaceae > CAZLND01. The sequence continues at coordinate 4,247 of CAZLND010000074.1, forward strand.
GAAGCCATGATGCCCTATTTAAAAGGGGAGTTTGGCAATCCTTCCAGCGTGCACGGCCTGGGCCGGGACGCCAAGGGCGCCATCGAGAACGCCCGGCAAAAGATATCCGACACCCTCAACGCCGACCCCCGCGAGATCGTCTTCACTAGCGGGGGCACGGAAAGCGTCAACACCGTCCACAAGGGTGTGGCCTTCGCCCACCGTAATAAGGGAAGTCACTTCATTATTTCCTCCATCGAGCACCATTGCGTGCTGGAATGCGCCGAGTGGCTCGAGAAGAACAGCTTCCAAGTGACGCAGGTCCCCTGCAACTCCGAGGGCCGCGTGGATCCCAAAGAGATCGAGAAGGCCATCCGCAAAGAGACCATCCTCATTTCCCTCATGGCCGCTAACAACGAGGTAGGCACCATCCAACCCTTCCGTGAGGTCGGCAAGATGGCCCGCGAGCGGGGCATCCTCTTCCACACCGACGCGGTGCAGGCCTACGGAAAACTTCCACTCAACGTCCAGACCGACCATATCGACTTCCTATCCGTATCCGCCCATAAGATCTACGGGCCCAAGGGAGCCGGGTTCTTCTACCACCGCAAAGGTGTCGAGTTGATGCCCTTGCTCCATGGGGGCGGCCAGGAAAGGGACCGGCGGGGTGGGACCGAGAACGTGCCGGGTATCGTGGGGATGGGCGAGGCGGCCAAAAAGATCTGCGGCGAGACCATGGAACGCAACCGCATGCAGGTGATGACGGACATCTTTATCGACGAACTCAAGCGCGCTTTCCCCGACATGAAGGTCAACGGCCCAGCCAAGTCGTACCAGCGGGTACCGGGCATCGTGAACGTCACCTTGCCGGGCCTGGAAGGGGAAACCCTGGTGCATAGCCTGGACGCCAAGGGTTTCGCGGTCTCCTCGGGCGCCGCTTGCGCGGCCGGGTCGGCCCCGCCCTCCCATGTCTTGAAGGCAATGGGCCGCACGGACAAGGAAGCCAAACAGGGCCTTCGTTTCAGCTTCGGCCATTCCAACACAGGCGACCAGGTTCGGCAAATGATCGAGGTCCTTCCTTCGGTCACCCAGGGCCTGCGGATGATCTCCTCTTTCCTGGATGACGACGAACCCAAGAAAAAGTCTTGAACCACCAAGACACCAAGGGAAACGCAAACCCGAAGAAATCAAATCCTTGAGCTTTTTGGCATAGAAAGCCAACTGGGTTGTAACAAACATTTTTTCTTTGCTGTTCTTGGTGCCCTTGGTGTCTTGGTGGTGAAACAGGTTTTGTCTGCTTTTTGGGCCTTTGTAGGGGTTAGAATAGGCCGGTCCTACAGGCTGTTTTGAAAGGCTGAATCCCTTGGTCTGGAACAAACTGGCGTTCCGCATCTCCCTCACAGTGGCCCTTTCGGTCCTTGTGGTCGGCGGTCTTATCGCCTATCTGGCCGCCTACGGCCAAAAGGAAAAGATCCTCACGTCCCAAGTGGAGTCACTCGACGCCGCTGTTTCGTCCCTCCGCGGGGACATCGTCCGGGCCATCCAAAAAGACCGTTACCCCGAGCTCCAGCAAACCCTCCACGAGATATGCCAGCGTTACAACGGCTTGGCCTTCACTCTTTTTGACGATAAGGGGCAGGTCGCCGTCCAGGAAATGTTCGCCGACTATAAACCCCCCGAAGGCGATTTCAAGCTGAAGCTCCGAGCCGCCGCTCATGGCCATAAACTCCTCATCGAGGTGATGGACAGTCCTTCGGGGAAGGTCCTGCGTTATTTCGCTCCCATCCATGACGACGCCCAAAAGGTCATTGGCGGCTTGGACATGGAACTACCCTATTCCTCCAACAACGCCGAGGTCATGGCCTTCGACCTGAAGGCGGCGGGGCTGGTGCTCTTGGGCATCCTGCTCATTACCGGTGTCGTGGTGGTGGCCCTCCAATTGTTCGTCATGAATTCCATCCATGAGATGCAAGAAGAACTGGTAGTGCTTTCAAAAGGCAAGGCTGATCTGACTTACCGTATCACCATCCGGTCCAAGGACGAGATCGGCGAGATGGCCCGCTGGTTCAACGCCTTCCTCGAGCGTATCCGCATCACCATGGCCCGCGTGATGGAACATTCCAAACACCTCAACGAGCAGGTCCAAAGCATGACCCACTCCACGGCCGAGGTTTCGGCCATGAGCGAGGACGTGACCACCACCGTCCAGCAGATCGCCAAGGGCGCGGAGGAACAGGCCGCCAAGATCACCGAAGTGTCCCACCTCATGCAGGAAATGCAGGACACCATGAAAGAAGTGGAGCGCAAGGCCCAAGAAACCACCGGGGCCGTGGAAAAGGCCACCCAAACCGCCAAGACCAGCGGCAAGCTGGCCCACGGGACCATTGAGAAAATGGTGGAGCTCAACGGGGCCATCGTGAGGAACACCGAGATGGTGAACCACCTGGGTGAAAAGAGCCAGCAAGTGAGCCGGGTGGTGGAGATCATTTCCAATATCGCTGAGCAGACCAACCTGTTGTCCCTCAACGCCGCCATCGAGGCGGCCCGGGCCGGGGAACAGGGCAAGGGTTTCGCGGTCGTGGCCGAGGAGATCCGCAACCTGGCCGACGGGGCCAGCAAAGCGACCCAGGACATCGGGGCCCTTATCCAGGAGATACAGGACCAGACCCAAGCGGTCGTGGTTTCTATGGAAAAGAACGCCCGGGAGGCCCAGCTCAGCAAGGATGGCATCCGCCAGCTGGAGGGCACCCTGGACCAGATCATCACCGTCATCGAGAACGTGGTGGGCCACAGCAAGAGCATTTCCGACATGATCAATGCCCAGTCCCAGCGCTATACCAAGATCGTGAACAGCATCCAAGAGATCAACGCGGTTTCCGAGCAATCAGCGGCCTCCACCGAGGAGGTCTCGGCCTCCACCGAGGAACAGGCCGCCAGCATGGAACAGGTCAACGCCACCTGTAAGGAGCTCTTGGCCATGGCCGAGGAACTCAACGGGATGGTGGAGAAATTTAAAGTTAAGTAACGGCAATTTAACCACCAAGACACCAAGGGCACCAAGAAAACCAAGCATGGATGATTTTTGAGAGGACTTTTAAACTAAGCAAACAGGGTTGATTTTTCCCTTCAAAAGCAGGAGTTTGTAAACCCACAGGGTGCTTTGTGCCGTACTTGGTGCCCTTGGTGTCTTGGTGGTTCAATCTCAGGAGGTTCTTATGCCTTCCCCTCTCTCGTTAGATCTTTCCTACATCGCCGACCTGGTATCCGAACAAGAGATCGTGGCCATGTCCCCCCTGCTGGAAAAGGCCCTCAAGTCCCTTTTGGAAAAGACAGGCCGGGGGTCCGATTACTTAGGCTGGATCGACCTTCCTTTCGAGGCCGAGAAACAACTTCCTGAACTCAAGAAAGCCGCCAAGGTCTTCGAAATGTGCCAAGCTGTCGTTTCTATCGGTATAGGCGGGTCCTACCTGGGCATCCGTTCCACCATCGAGGCCCTGGGTGGTTCGCCCAAGGTCTACTACGCGGGCAACCACCTTTCACCCACTTATTTCAACAAGCTCATGTCCGAGCTGAAATCCAAAAAGACCGGTCTCATCGTCATCTCCAAGTCGGGCACCACGACCGAACCGGCGGTGGCTTTCCGTATCCTCAAGTCGTGGCTCGAGAAAAAGGTGGGAAAGAAGAACGCCAAGAAATATATCGTGGCCGTGACCGACCAATCCAAGGGCGCCTTGAAGGGAATGGCCGACGTGGAAGGGTTCAAAACCTTCGTCATCCCCGACGACGTGGGCGGGCGCTACTCGGTGCTGACGCCAGTGGGATTGCTTCCCATCGCGGCGGCGGGATTCAACATCGGCCAGCTCCTCAAGGGCGCGCAAGCCGCGGCCCGCGACATGAGATCCTTCGACTTCACTTTGAACCTGGCGGCCCGTTACGCCGCAGCCCGGTACTTGCTCTCCCAAAAGGGAAAGGTCACCGAGGTCTTGGCGAACTTCAGACCCGAGCTTCATTACGTCGGCGAATGGTGGAAGCAACTTTACGGAGAATCGGAAGGCAAAGAGGGCAAGGGACTCTTTCCCGCCAGCGTGGACCTCACGACCGACCTTCACAGCATGGGCCAGTACCTGCAAGAAGGGCAGAGGAACTTGCTCGAGACCATGCTTTGGGTCAAGAAGGAACAAAAGGACATCGTCATCCCCAAGGACAAGGACGACCGGGAGGGTTTGAACTTCCTGGCCGGCAAGAAACTTTCTTGGATCAACGAGAAAGCCATGAAGGGAACGGCGGCCGCCCATCGCGATGGTGGGCTTCCGGTCATCCGCCTCATCCTCGATCAGCTTTCGGAGTTCTCTTTGGGCTATCTTTACTATTTCTTTGAGATGGCTTGCGGCATCTCGGGCACTTTGCTGGGCATCAATCCCTTCGACCAGCCGGGAGTGGAGGCTTATAAGAAGAACATGTTCGCGCTCTTGGGCAAGAAGGGCTTCGAGGACCTGAGGGATGAACTGGAACGGAAGGGTGTTGTTTAGAGGGCAACAAAAACTGCCAACACGAAGCCGCGAAGCCACAAAGTTTTGATTCTTTGTTCAACTTAAGACGGAGCCTTACTTAGAGGCTTCGTGGCTTCGTGTTGGATTTTGGTTCCGTCTTTCTCGATGTAAATTTTTTCGGTTGGCACGATTTATGTGGAAAAATCAGTAATAATTCCTTTGACAGCACTAGTTCTAGTGGTATATAACCTGGCCGATGACTAAATATGGTGTTAAATAACGATTTAAGCCTTATAAATAAATCGTTTCAGTAGGTTGCCGCTAGGGGAAGCACCATAGGAAGTCCGTGTTTTTTGACCCCCATGGGGACGCAAGTCGGGGGGTTGAAAGATGAATTTTGAGGGGGGAGAAACAGCCTCACCACCGACGTATCGCTATGCCTCAACCACTGTCCAGCCCGCATTGACCTAACTGACCGACACCCAAACAACGCATGGCTCTTCGACCAAGTTAACCCTACGTTAATCTTGGAAGGGAACCCTTGGCTCCAAGGCCGCCTCAAAGGTGGGTCCTGGCCCTGACGAACCTTGAACGGTTCGCGGGGTTACCGATGATAAATTCTAGGAGGATGCATGTCCGCTAAGCCTGTCCCGTCTACTGCTACGACCCAAACCACATTCGTGAGGCCTAACACCTTTACTCGTGATGGCGGCTTGAAGATCAAACGTTATTTCACCAAGAAGGGTGTTCATCCCTTCGATGAAGTTGAATGGGAACTACGCTCCGCGTCCATTACGGACGAAAAAGGCAAAGTGATATTCGAACAAAAAGACGTCGAGGTCCCCAAGACCTGGTCGCAAACCGCCACCAACATCGTGGTCTCCAAATATTTCCATGGCGTCATGGGAACCGAACAGCGTGAACGCTCGGTCAAGCAACTTATCCGCCGCGTCGCTGACACCATCGCCAACTGGGGTCAGGACATGGGCTACTTCGATAAAGAAGAGGACGCCGAGATCTTCCATATGGAACTTCTCCACCTCTTGGTCAACCAGATGATGGCCTTCAACTCGCCCGTTTGGTTCAACGTGGGTATCGAAGCCCGGCCGCAATGCTCGGCTTGCTTCATCAACTCGGTCTCCGACTCCATGGAATCCATTTTGGACTTGGCCAAGACCGAAGGCATGCTCTTCAAGTACGGCTCGGGAACGGGCACGAACTTCTCCAACCTCCGCTCCAGCCGCGAGAAACTCTCGGGCGGCGGCACGGCCTCCGGCCCCGTCTCTTTCATGAAGGGTTACGACTCCTTCGCGGGTGTGATCAAGTCGGGCGGGCGCACGCGCCGCGCAGCCAAGATGGTCATCCTGGACGCCGACCATCCGGACATCGTGGATTTCATCAAGTGCAAGTCGGACGAAGAGAAGAAGGCTTGGGCCCTCATCGACGCGGGCTACGACGGCGGGTTCAACCAGCCGGGCGGCGCCTATGATTCCGTTCAGTTCCAGAACGCCAATCACTCCATCCGCGTCAGCGACGAGTTCATGAACGCCGCCGCC
>CAZLND010000075.1:0-10265 GCA_964560635.1 uncultured bacterium
GTGATCGTAGGCGTATTCGTGGGGCTATTGGTCGGCGTCGACGTAGCCGTGTTTGTCGGCGTCAACGTCGGCGTATCCGTCGGCGTGACGGCCTTGCTGATGGTATTGGTATCGAAGGTCACCGCGCCAGTCCGCGCTAAAGCGCGGCCTTCCAACTCGGCACCGGTATCGAACGTGATCGAAACATTGGCAAGGATGCTCCCCTTGAGGACTGAAGAGACCCCAAGAGTGCAACTACTGCCCACTTGCCAAAAAACATTGGCGGCTTGCGCACCATTGATCAAGAGGACCTGGCTGTCCGTCGCGGTGATCAAAGTGGACCCGATCTGGAAAATAAAGACCGCATTCGGATCACCCTGGGCATCCAAGGTGACAGTACCCGTTATCCCCAGTGAACTCGATTCGGTATAGAGACCAGGATAAAGAGTCTGGCCTCCAATATCATAAATGGGGCTAAAAGCGGCGCCGCCTGACCGCCCTACGGCGTCATTGTAAGCGGTAGTCAAGTCTTCTTGAGCGGTGGACGCGGGAGTGTCATTGATGTGCGAGGTCCCTCCACAGATCAATACAGGTGATCCGGTCACGACGGTTCCCGGCCATAACCCCAGGTCCCCGCAAAGCGTGGTAAGGCCAGTGTTAGTGATCGTGGATCCAGCAAGGACCGCATAAGTTGACGCTGTTCCAAGATCGATCGTCGCTTGGGTTGCTTGGGGGGTCGGGGTGGGGGTGTCTGTCGCCGCCAGGGCTCGAAGCGGCAAAACCAAGGTCCATAGGAATCCTAAAACCAAAAAAACAGCGTATGGCCTAATGCCAACTAAGCCCTCGCCAATGACCCGGTAACAGCAGGATCTTTTCATAGGGGTCTGTCTTTTCCGGCTCTTCCGCCATGACAATCGCCGAGGGATGAAAAAGATCATTCTTTACCGGGCCTTGGTTGGATGATCCTGATCTCCACCCTGCGATTGGGCGATAAAAGCTTCTCGGTCTCGCCGGCAAGAACCGGACTGGTTTCCCCCCTGCCAACAGAAATAATCTGCTCCGCGGGCACGCCCCTGGAATGCAACCGGTCCCGCACCTCGTTGGCGCGCCACTCGGACAATTCCTGGTTGTGTTCCGCCGTGCCCTCGCGGGAGGCATAACCGGTCAATACCACATGATCCTGTGGCCGGTTCAGTAGGATGTCCCCTAACCGGGCCAACTCCTCGTTGAATTCCGACTTGAGGTAAGCGCTGTCGTATGAGAATTGGATGTTTTTATTGATATGGTCGACTATCTTCACTTCTTGGACCGGTAACTGTGGCGGCGCCTCTTTATCCAGTCTCACCAACAGCGAGAATAGGTTGCTGTTCCCTAGATACCCGTTGCCCATGAAAGCGTAGTCCAGTTGGAAAGGGCCGATGTTCACCCCGGCACCGAAGGTCAAACCATTGAATACCGTCCCCAATTTGTCGTCCGAGACCTGGTCACCCACACGAAGGGCCAGGGTCTGGTCGAACCAATATTCCAGGCCCGCCCCCACCGCGGCGGCCTGGGCTTGATCCAGGGCCTTGTCGGCGTCCAAGGCCAAGTTGAAGGCGTGAATTTGAAAGGGGTCCGTCTTTAAAGCTAGCGCAACCCTCACGTCCGTCGGCAAGTTCGTAGCCTGAAGGTCCGAACCGATGTTCTCAACGGCTAAGCCTAAACTCAGTCGTGGAATGAACCCGTGTACCATTACCCCGATATCGCCCCCCACTCCTCCGACGGAGGAATTCGCGATGCTTTGCTGGAAATATTTGATGACGACCCCGGCGTCAAAATTACGGGTCAAGGCCAATCCGTATCCCAAACCAACATTGAAACCATTGGAATTGAAGGTTCCGTTCGGAACAGGAGTGTTCCCGGAAACCGTATAAGCGTCCACCGTCCCCAGATCCAGGTAGTCGAAACTCAATCCGATCCCACTTGAGGGATCCAAAGGCGCTCCGACGGAAATATGCTCTACCGCCACTCCTTGGAACCAAGCGTTGTGCGTGAGTAATAATTGGGGGGTATCCATCTGCACCAATCCGGCGGGATTCACCCTTAAGCTGGTGATGTCCTCTCCCATGGCGCCGAAAGCCCCACCCATACCCGCCGTACGGGCGCTGACCGGAAGCTTGAGCCAAGGTGCCGCTTCCTGTGAAGCGCCAAAGTCCGTTTGTTCCGCAAGAAGGACCAAAGGACAGAAGACCATCAGTAAAATGAAGCAGAAGTACTTTTTCATGGAGTATCGGCCGGTAGAGGCAATGCCAGCGGTTCCCGCGGAGAGATCAAAGAAGAGGCCAATAAAGATCCAAAAACAACTAAAAGCGCGCCTAGACCGGCGCCGGAGATCCGATAACGATATCGTAACTTCATCAAAGTCCCCTTATTTCCAATAAGACCGACGTTTGAACGACTCATGAGTTAAATGTAAATGCAGGCCAGGAACATCTCCTGCCTGCATCGCCGATCAATTCTTCAACTTTTGCGAGACCCAAACCTTTACGGAGTTGGATCGGTGATGGTGTTGGCCAATAAAGTCACGTTGCCATTCTCCGCCAAAGCTCTCCCGTTCAGCACCGCCCCCGTATTCATGGTGACCGAGGTGTAGGCCATGATGGTCCCAGCAAAGTGGACGGTCGTGCCAAGGGAGCAGAAACCTGCCGTCACCCAAAAGACGTTGTTGGCTTGCGCGCCACCGATCAAGATGACCTTTCGGCCGGACGTAGCCTTGATGAAACTGCCCTTGGCCTGGAAAATAAAGACGGCATTGGGGTTTCCCTGCGCGTCGAGGGTGACATCCCCCGAAGCGAGATTGATATCACCGCTCTCAAAATAAAGACCGGGATAAAAGGTGAGACCGCCCAGATCGGCATTAGGCGGCAAAGTGGCGCCACCCGTTCTTCCCATGGCGTCGGTATAAGCGGCGCTCAAGTTCAATTTGGCCGTGTTCGCCAGGCTATTGTCGATATTCCTAACTCCACCGCAGGTGAGGACGATCCCTCCGCTCACCGAACTCAAGGGATACAAACCCAGGTCGCCGCAGATCGTGGAAGCTCCCGAATTGGTGATCGCCGAGTAAGCCAATACCCCGTAACTTCCAGCGGCCCCAAGATTCACCATCGCCTGACCCGTTTGAGGCGTCGGGGTGTTGGTGGGGGTTCTCGTTTTAGTTGGAGTTGAGGTTACGATTGGACTTCCGGGTGTCGCGGTTGGTCCCCCTGTCATCACTGGTCCCGCACTGTTACTGCCATTACATCCGGCCATAAAAACCATTGGAAGCAATGCCATCGTGATCAAACCGATTAACTTTTTCACTTTTGATTCTCCTTTAAACTTTTAAGAACGCCACGGCTTCATATGGAATCCAGGTGAATAGTTAAAGCAAGGAACGTGCCCCAAATCCCAAGGAAGCCGAGTTGATCGAAACCCTCCACAATGAAGGGAAATAGGGCTTACAAGACCCGACATCGTTTTTCGAGTCCAACCAAGGGGCCTCCTTAACGATCAAAATGAGTTCTTCGATTCCCGCTTTGATCCCCTTCGATCAATAAAGACCTAAATGGCTCTAAAAGATCCGGAAATCCATCTTTACGCGCAAAAAAGAAAAGCCGCCTCGCGCCGAGAGCGGCTTCAAAACCATCTATTTAAATCAACCTTAACGATGAAGATTCCCCTTCTCTTTTGTTCGATCCTAAGGGTGGGTGATGGTATTGGACAATAAAGTGACGTCACCATTCGACGCTAAAGCGCGACCCGACAGAACGGCGCCCGTATTCAAGGTAACCGAGGTATAGGCCATGATGTTTCCCACCATGGAAACGGTCGTATCAAGGGAGCAGTAACCCGACACCGCCCAAAAGACATTGGAGGCTTGCGCGTTCCCGATCAGGATGACCTGCCGGTTGGGCCCGACGATAAGATCGCCGCCGGTCTTAACTTGGAAAATAAAGACCGCATTCGGGTTTCCTTGGGCATCAAGAGTAAGATCGGCCGAGGATATATTGAGGTTCCCTGATTCCAAATAGACGCCGGGATAAAGGGTTTGGCCCCCAATATCAGCACCGGGTGGCAAAGTGGCGCCGACTGGTCGTCCCATGGCGTCCGTATAGGCGGTACCCAAGTCCAATTTGGCGGTGTTCGCGGTTCCATCACCTACATCGATAGCGCCCCCACAGTTCTCCACGATCGCCGGTGACCCGGTGATCGAAGTTAATCCATCCGGATACACTCCATAACCGCCGCAAGTCGTACTGGGCCCGCTGTTGGAGATCCCTGTGTAAGACAAGATCACGTAATTCGCGGCCGACCCGAGGTTAACCGGCAATTGAACCATTTGGGGCGTTGGGGTCGCGGTTGTGGTCGCCGTAGGAGTGGGGGTTGCGGATGGGGTCAAGGTTCCCGTGGGCGTTGTTGTCGGCGTTGGGGTTGTGGTCGGAGTCCTTGTTAGGGTCGGGGTCGCGGCATTGGTCGACGTCCCAGTGTTCGTCCGAGTTAGGGTTGTCATCGGCGTTGTGGTTGATGTTCTTGTCGGGGTAGGGGTCGGGGTTGGGACTACCGGCCCAATTGGAATCGTAAAATTCCGAACGCATCCAGCCATTAAACCCGCTGAAAGCAATGTCATTATGGTTATGCGTTCTATAAGCTTTTTCATTTTTTCTCTTTTTAAACCGATTTTTGAAACAGTCCGTGGTTTCATACGAAACAGGACTATAGCTAAAGCAAGTAACGTGCCCGATGTGGTGAGTATCCGAGTCTCCCTAAACCCCCGCTGACGGGACGAAACCCGCGTTTGCCGGGGCGTGGCATATTTGCCATCACTAGGGCTAGATCAAAACGATGTTTTCATTCTCACTTTGATCCTATTCGATGGCTTCGCCCCGAAAGAAGGTGGAGAAAGGATCCTTCAGGAATTGGGCCATGTAAGGGCGAAAAACTGTTGGGAATGGAAACAAAGCAAACTTAAGACGGCATTAAGGATCTTCATCGCACTTTCCAATGGCCTTTTCCAGAAAAAATACGGGTTAAAAATCCGTAAAGACGATGCCTGAATACAACAACAAGGACTAAGAGAGCCAAGCTTCCCAAGATGGAGTAAAGCGCGGTGGGACCCAACCAGGTGACGAGCAGCTTCCACTTCTTCCCGAAAAAATACCCGATAAGGATATAGCTGGTGGCATAGACCGCTGAGCCAGTCAGGTCGTAAAAAAGAAAGACACGCCATTTCATTTTCGCCATGCCGGCCAAAAGATTGGCCGCGACGGGGGGGAAGAGGATGATGAATCGCGCGATGAAAACCGCTTTGTGACCATGGCGTTTGAAAAAAACCTCGATCCACCTCACCCTTTCGGGGGTGAAATGGAGCCAATGGATCTTCTTCAAACCGTCATATCCCATCCGCCTTCCGGCCCAAAAAGCGCCGATCCCTCCCAAGGAACAAGCCGCCATTCCGGCAGCCATGGGCTTCCACAACGAGAAAGCGTTCTTCCCCAGGATGAACCCGGCCATTAAAAGGGTCGTATCGCCTGGTAAAGGGACACCGATGTTGTTCAAGAACTCGACGATGAACACTAGTACATATCCATAATGCGGAAAGTGGGGGAGTAAAGAATGTAGCCAGTTGATCATTTTCGCCCTCCCTTTCTTGATTTCATTTCAACCGGCCCACCGACTATCCCTGCCCCTATATCTAGCCACGGTTGGAGTCCGCCTCATTGAATCCAAGAGCTCCTTTGGTCAAAAAAAAGCCCCTCCGGACCGGAGGGGCTATAAGACTCGACTATTTTATCGATCGGCCTGACAGCCCTTCCTTACGGAAGATTCATCGTGTTGTTATCCATCGAAACATAAGTGGTCTTCGACATAGCCCGGCCATCCAACTGGGTAAGATGACCCACCGCGACATAGCCATAAGCCATGATGGTTCCCTTGAATACCGAGGTTGCGCCAAGAGAGACAACGGGACCAGCCACCTGCCAATAGATATTCTTCGCTAAAGCGCCTCCGGACAATACGACATGGGTGGAAGCCGCAGTGGTAAGGCTACCCGCGGTCTGGAAGATAAAGACACCACCATTCGCGTATCCCGTGCCATCAAGGGTGAGGTCCGTTCCAGACGCTATATCAAAGCTAGCGGCTGAATAGACTCCCGGAACGAGGGTCAAGGTTCCCAAAGCAGGGGAAGCCAAAGGAGTGTTCGCTCGTCCGGCAGCGTCGCCATAGGCCGTGTTCAAGTCCGTTTGGGCTTGTAGCGAGGCTGAATTAGCCAAATCCGTAGGCCCTCCACAGGTCACCACGGGCGCGCCAGTGACTGAAGCTCCTGGATACTCCCCAAGACCCCCACAAAGCGTGCTGGTTGGGACGTTGGTGACCGAGTCATATGCCAAAACCACATAAGGCGCGGCATGGCCCAGATCGACATTCGCCGGACCAACTGTGCCGGCAGGTGTCACGGTTGGCGTGGCCGTCGGCGAACTCGTGGGCGTTTTCGTAGGTGAATTCGTCGGTGTATTCGTAGGCGAATTCGTCGGCGTTTTTGTGGTCGTCTTCGAAGCGGTTGTGGTTATGGTTGGCGAAAAGGTCTTCGTCGGTGTCGCCGTTGAATCCGCGGGACTCGACGGAGGTTTGTTACCCGAACATCCAGCCAAATAAGCAGCTGAAAGCAATGTCGTAACGATCAAACTGCCTATAAGCTTTTTCACGGTACTTCTCCTTCAATTTTTTTAATTCCATCACATATCTTGGAATCCAGGAGATGTAGTAAAGCAAGTTCTATACCACTTGGAGATTTAAGAAGTTCAAGCGGAATGCTTCGCCAGCTTCACGAAAAAGACTTTTCGGACCGCGATTAAGAACTACAACCAACGATCAACGAACAACACCGATCAATGTGATCGTCCTTGCCCTCATTTTGATCCCATTCAAGGACAGGAATAGTCCACAAAATTTTTTCGAACGGATCTCATCCGTGCGATGGGTCTGCGCTTATCGAAATGATCGATGTCGTACCAATGTGATGATCTTTATATCCAGATACTGAAGGAAGATCCTCAAGGAACTGCCAGGCACGTTACTTGCTTTATCCTCAACCCTGGCCATCCTATCTAGATGGTCCAAAACCAAAGGAGAACTACCATGAAGCCTGGCATCACCTCAGCCGTTTGTCTCAACAGCTTGATCCTCGGAGCCGCTCTGCTTCTGACCGGCTGTGCGACGACCGGCAATCAACGGTCCGCCAATACCCGAGCTACCATGAAAGATGTGGAACAGGACTATATCCGTTCCAGCGAACAGGTCGATGTCACGAGAGGATCGTTGGAGGGCATCGTCAATCCCAATCAAGTCGACGAAAAAAAAGCCTTTGATCGCTATTCGAATGACGTCAGCAAAATGGGAAACCTGGAAAAAAGGTTGAATAAACAAGGGGACCAGATGCGTGTCCAACAAAAGGACTATTTCGAGGAGTGGCGGATGCAGGGAAATACCTATACTAATCCACGGATCCAGGCCCTCAGTGAGCAGCGGCGTGCCGATCTGACCGCGGTCTTCGCCAATATCGCCGAATCCAGCGTGGGAGTGAAAGGCGCTTTGAAAGCCTACATGTCCGACTTGCGACAGATCCGAACCTATCTTTCAACCGATCTCACGCCCAAGGGGATCGAATCCATCACCCCAACCGTTCAACAGGCCATTGTGGACGGGGATAATTTGAAGGAAGCGATCAAGCCCGTGTTGTCCTCCATGGATGATGCTCGAGGCGAACTGGCCCAGGGTCCCAATCGCTAAAGGAAGGTTCAGGGAAAAAATGGTTCCTCTCCAAAAACTGGTCATCCTAAATAAACTCGATGAAAAGGGTATCCCAACGGGCGGTTCTGTCCGAGGCCTTGGCATTGCCATTGCCTGGCAGGATGGCGCGTTGGGAAGGGATGGGGACAGAAAAGCACAAACCGGGGCTTATGTGGAGGATGTGCTGGGGGCCTGCTTGGACCGTCTCAAATATTACCAAGGAACAAGATTCAGCTGTCCTGAGAATGTCTTGGCCATCAGCCTGATCGAAGGGTCCCTCGAATGGCTTCGAAAACGGACCGAAGACCGTGAGAAAAGGCTAGTGGAAGGGACACACAATCCTTAATAGCCGACCAACCGCACGGATTTCCTTTAGACCCTCCTATATGAATATTGAGCATCTCCCGACCTGAACTGCCCCGCCCCCGGCCAAAGAACTGACTAAGGATCGAAATATAGGCTAAAGGCCCAATGGTCATCCTTCTGGAAATAAAATTGGCCATAAGGACTATTGCCGTTGTAATAAACGAGGGCAAAACGGATCGCCTGGTGGGTATCTTTTTTCCATTTCCACTGAAACCCTAGCTCAAAGTTCTGGTTCAAAACCCCTATAACGTCCTGATTAGCTTGGAGGTCATAGGTGAAATAACCGCGCCCCATGGTGCCGAATGGCGCGCCAAAAGAAGCGGTGTAAAGTTCGGTTCCCAAGTGAAAGAAGAAGGACGGTTGCCCGTAGAGGTTCTGGATGTAATAGCCCGTGCCCGCATAGAGCCGGAACCGGTCCGAAGGCTGAAAGGACGAGGTGAAACGCAGGCTGCTCCGGGTATAAATAATTCCCTGCTCCTTCCCGAAAAACCCGTCCCCCAGTTGGGAACTGTCATGCAGGAATTCCAATCGGTTGGAAAGATCGCCGGATGACTCACTGAGATAGGTTCCCAAGTACAAGTCGCTGACCCGTTCAGGAAAGATCAAGAAATAATCCAATGTTTCCAATGAATAGGGCCCATAGCCCGGTGACTCCAATTGAATGAAACTATCCGTCTCAAGACCCCATCCCCACCGGGTATTATCCCCTGGTTTCCATTGTAAAAATTCAATGATGGCCGCGATCGAACCGTCGAATTGGGCTTTGTCTAATTGGGCCGAAAGATAGCTTTGAGCTTCCCGGGGATCACCGATCAAGTGTTCAAAATTGGGCTCGGCGGGCAGGAAAAGCAGTCGGCTTTCTTGGGCCCAAAGACCCGCGGGCAACAAGATCAATAACCAGAACCAGAAATAAAGTGCTTTTGCCAATAGGATCTTTGCCTTAGGGATCAAAATAAATTCCGATCCCCATATGTTCATCATGGTTCAAATATAACTGTCCAAATTGAGAATTGCCGTTGTAGTAAACGAACGCAACGCGCAGGTCCCGGGTTTCCTCTTTCTTGAATTTCCACTGGACACCCACCTCAAAATTCTGGTCCAAGGCCCCGCCAGCCTCGTCCTTCCACCTGAGATTGGCCGCGGCATAACCCCTCATGAAGGTTCCATCAATATCAATGCCGGGTGAATAAAGTTCCCCCTCAATGGACGTGGAAAATTTTTTTCCTTCGGGCAACCCGGAAGTCCATTTTTCGATCTGTACGGCGAACCGGATATCCTCCCAAGGCTGGAAGGACTCGGTCAAATTGACATTTTCGCCGTTGTAAATGATAGGGACTTGGATCCCTTGGAGGGAATCGCCCAAATGGGCGCTTTGATGCTCATACTCGATCCGACTGGCAAAAGCCCCGTAGGATTCACTGAAAAATAGGCCAATGTACCAATCGGACGCTTTAATCGGAAAGTTGTCGCCCATCTGGGTGAAGAGAATGTCGCTGGATCCAAAAAGACCGATGGCCCACTTGGTTTGATCAGGTGGAAGATACCGGAAAAATTCAGCCGTGGCACCCGCGGCCCCTTCATAACGGTTTTCATTGGTGTGAACGATGAGTGAGGTCGAAGGTTCCCTGGGATCGTCTATCAGCGGTTGAAAAAGAGGGGAAGGCGGCAAGAATATCCATTCTTCGTCCGCTTTTACCGTCGAAGGCAAAAGAAGGAGCATCAATAACCCGACACTTCCGCTAACCTTAAGCCCAGGGCCTACACAAGGCACCAAGAACTTTAGGTAATGACGGAGCGCGGGCAGGAGCCCAAGAGAGGATATGGCCGGCATATTTTTCTTTCCCGGCCACGAAATTCCGATTATTAATCCCCACGGGATCAGCCACCAAAACTCCAAAGAAGCAGACCGTTATATTCAAGGCCAAGGGGTACGGTCCCTTTCGTTATGATCCTCAATGATTTTTCCACATCGTCGAAAACGATCCAGTAGTAAAGGATCCTACCGCTAAAGCTCCTCGCCGAAACTTTATCAATTCCCGCCAGGAACCAATATTGGAACGGCGTGGCCGTGGAACGTCCAGATCCGGCGGAACGGCGGGCGCAGGCGCACGGCC
>CAZLND010000076.1:0-5904 GCA_964560635.1 uncultured bacterium
GGCTTGATGGAACAAAAGCCACCCAGAGCCCGCCGTTTGACGACCGGTGAGGCACCTTTTGGAAGAACGGGTACGACTTAAAAGGGAATTGTTGAAACCTAAAACGACGGCTAAAAGTGGGGTCATTATACCGTTGGATGCCTTTGAATTACATTTCAAAGATTTTTGTTTTAAAGAGGTTTTAAATGATCCCACTTAAAATAGTACAATAAATTAGGCTAATTTTAAAAGGTGATTTTTTGGCTTTTGGGCGATCAAAACGAGAATGTTCCACATGGAACAAAAGATAGCGAGTAGCTGTTAGCGGGTAGCGATTAGTTTGGAATTCTTTCAGGCCTTGGCTAAAAGCTATCCGCTAATGGCCATCGGCTGCCTCTTAGAGAGGTTTCTTGGAAGGAACACCGACGGCTCGTGGATAACTCGCGGGAGTTTTCCCCATTTTTTCCACAAGCACCAACCAACGGCGGTGGGACAAGCCTAAAAGGGAATAATCAGCCCTTTTTAAAATTTTGCCTTGAAGTTGCTTGAGGGCATTCTCGGCCTTATCCACGGACACCAACTGTTCTTCGGTCATCCAATTCACAAGATATCCACCGGTTTTCAAGAGGGGGAGGGCGTACTCTAGGACCACCGGGAAGTCGGCCACCGCTCGGACCGTAACAAGGTCCCAGGACTCGCGTGTATCCGGGTTGCGACCGAGCTCCTCCGCTCGGGCCGTCAGGGTTTTGGTGGATCCTCCCGCCGTTTGCACGCATTCGGCAAGGGCTTTGATCTTCTTGGCCACAGAATCCATCAAAGTGAATTCCATTTCGGGGAATGCCGCGGCCAAGAGCGCCCCGGGGAACCCACAACCGGTGCCTAGGTCCATTCCCTTTTGGCCAGGGGCCACCAGGGGCTTTAAAAGGGGCAGGGCGTAGGCCGAATCCAAAAGATGGTGGGTGAGAACTTCCTCGTCCCCGGTCCATTTGGTGAGATTGAGGTTTTCATTGATCTCCAGCATCTTTTGAGTGAATTGGAGAAGCGGGGAAAGGGACTCGGAGGGAAAAAAGGACAACAACCCCGCTTGCTTTAAGGCTTCGCTCAGCTTTTCGGGGGTGAGGCTCAATCTTGGGCTTCCAAAGAGGGAGCTTCCGCCTGTTGTTTGGCGTAGCGGCTCAAAGCCAAAAGGAGTACCGCCAGGTCAGCTTGGCTTACCCCTTGGATTCGGGTGGCTTGGCCGAAGGTTTCGGGGCGTATCTTATTGAGTTTTTCCTTGGCTTCTCGGGAAAAACCCTTGGTTTCTAGATAGGGGAACTCCCGGGGGATAGGCTGGTTCTCGTTGCGGCTTTGCCGCTGGATCTCCTGCCTTTGCTTACGCAAATAGCCCTCGTATTTGAGCTCCACCTCCACCTGGAAGGCCACTTCGGGCTCCAACTGCAGGTCTTCAGGGAGAAAAGGTCTCATCAACTCATAGCTCATCCAGGGACGGCGCAAGATATTGTCCAGGAACAGGGCACGATCCTGTGTGGTTAGCTGCAGGGCCTCATTGGGAGCCGCATGAGGGGGCAAAACCCGGGTCCTAAAGCCTCTTAGACCCTTCTCGATCTTGGCTCTTTTCTCGATAAGAGCCTCCCGAGCCTCCCGGGGGATAAGACCCAGCTCAAACCCCTTCTCCATCAGCCGTAGGTCGGCGTTATCGGGCCTCAAAAGGAGCCGGTATTCGGCTTTGGAAGTGAAAAGCCGGTAGGGTTCATCCGTTCCCTTGGTCACCAGGTCGTCCACCAGGACTCCCATGTAGGCCTCAGTGCGGGAAAGCAGGAAGGGAGAGAGCCCTTTGACCGCCAAAGCGGCGTTGATACCCGCCATCAAGCCCTGGGCGGCCGCTTCCTCGTAGCCGGAAGTACCGTTGATCTGGCCTGCCAGGAAGAGATTCTTGACCTTATAGGTCTCCAGGGAGTGAGAAACCTGAGTGGGAGGCACGAAGTCATACTCCACGGCGTAGCCTGGCCGCACGATTTCAGCTTGTTCCAGGCCAGGGATGGTATGCAAAAAGGCGTATTGGGCGTCCAGGGGTAGGGAAGTGGAAAGCCCATTGAGATAAAACTCGCTACTGGTCAGTCCTTCTGGCTCTAGGAAGATCTGGTGGCGTTCCTTATTCGGAAACTTGACCACCTTATCCTCGATAGAGGGGCAATAGCGCGGCCCGATACCCTTGATGACCCCCGAATAGAGGGGGGAACGGGACATGTTGTCCTTAATGGCCTGGTGGGTCTTGTCGTTGGTGTAGGTGATATAGCAGGCGATCTGGGGTTGCAGTGGGAAGCTGGTGGTGAAATGGGAGAAGGGAACCGGATCCTCGTCCCCTCTTTGTTCTTCGGTCTTGGAAAAGTCGATGGATTCGCGCCGCACCCGGGGATTGGTGCCTGTCTTCAAGCGGCCTACCTCAAAACCCAGTTCCCTGAGATGAGCGGGAAGGCCTTTGGCTGAAAGTTCGCCCGTGCGGCCCCCCTCGATCTTGGTCTCACCGATGTGCATGAGGGCATTCAGGAAGGTGCCGGTCGTAACGACCACGGCTTTCGAGCGGATCTCCTCACCATACTGAGTGATAACACCCTTCACGGCCCCGTCTTCCACCACGAGCCGCTCGACAGTACCTTGGCGGACCGAAAGCCCGGGTTGGCGAAGCACGGTCTCGCGCATGCGTTGGTTATAGAGGTCCTTATCACATTGGGCGCGCAGGCCCCAGACAGCCGGCCCTTGGGTGCGATTGAGCACGCGGGATTGAATGGAGGTTTCGTCCGTGGCTTTTCCCATCTCGCCACCGAGCGCGTCGATCTCGCGCACCAGATGTCCCTTGGCCAATCCGCCTACGGCCGGGTTGCAACTCATCTTGGCCACGGTGTCGGGATTCATAGTGAGAAGGACGGTCGACAATCCCATGCGGGCGCAAGTGAGTGAAGCTTCGACACCCGCATGGCCGGCGCCGACTACGATGACGTCATAAGTTGAAGAAGAGTGCGCCAAGTTTTGTCCCCAAAGAAAAGTGGGGGGAAGTTTAACGCACAGACCCGCGCTTGTCAGCTCTCAGTTGAAAAGAGGAAGGATCACTACCATGGGAAGGGGTGAAGGGTCCAATGTTCCACATGGAACATTGCGGGCTTAGCGGTTCTTGCGAGGAGTAACGTAACGGTGATGCTTTGCGTCATCGAAGAGTTGGTCCAGCGAACCCTTCCAACGATAGCTTTTAATTTTTCCGCTTCCCATGTCCTCGGCTTCCTTGCGGAGTTCCTTGTCCAATTTGGAACCGGGCTTGGTCCATCGAATTCCTAAGTGTTTCATCACGAGCTTGCCGATCTCGTCGCCCAATTTTTGGACTTCGGGATGGTTCTTCGAATGGATTTCGCGGTGAACTTTTTCCAGGATGGCGTCTTCGATGAAGCGGCTGACGTTGGGGTAATCCATCTTCTTGGCGAGAGCCTTCAACCGTTCCACTCCCATGTGGGGACGAAAGGCGATGAGTTCGGCCATGGCGCTCCTCCTTTGGAACGGGTTCATTGTATAACCTTTGTTATACAATAACAAGTCCGTTAAGGACGGAAGGCAAACCACGTTAAATAGACTTTTTTCGTTTTGAAATTGACCAACCCGCTCAAACGGATCCTTTGACCCGGTTCCGTGATGAAAGTGGCCCGGTTGCCTTGCCGGCGGACCTGGAGCCAACGATCCGGAGCAAAGAGAGAAAGGGTCTCGAGACGGCGCTCCACCAACTTTCTTAAATAAGGCTGTCGCAAGAGCGCCTTTTCGATGGCTAGGCGGACCTCCTCGCTGATCTCTAGATTCCATTGGTTCATCGGATATTCCGTGGTTTGGGGATCCCCTCGGGGCCTTCGTTGAGGAAGAACACCGAAGGAATACACTTGTATACTAACGGAGAGGGATTTTCAAGGAGGAAATGGATCGATCAACGGATTATTTTTCGGCCAAGATCTGAGCGGTTTCTATTTTCCAATCCTTCTCAATGAACCGGGCGACGCTGTCCTGGTGGTTAGGTCCGATCACTTGGTGGGCATGGACTTTGAGTTCGGGCACAGCGTTCTCGACCGCGATACTGCGGTGAGCCGATCGGAACATCTTGATGTCGTTCAGGTGGTCACCGAAAACGGTGAGCTTCCGGTCTTGAAGGCCATGCCTCTCCTGAAGGATACGGATCGCCTGGTCCTTGGTGGACCGGTGGTCATGGAGGGTCAGCCAAAACCAACCGGGGGAATATTGGTTCTCATAACAATGGGTCTCCACTTGAAGGGGATACCGCTCGTTAACGGTCTTCTCGATCTCGTTCAATTCCTCTTGCCGCCCGATCACCGTCAAGCAGATCACATCCTGGTCTAGGACGCTTTCCAACCGGTCGACCTGGGAAAGCCGGGGGTCCCGATTCGAACGCCTTTCTTCCAGGTACCACTCCATGCCCCCATTGAGCGACCCAGTGAAATAGAGCCGGTCCCGTTCACCGTCAAAGGAGGATACAAAGGGTAAAAGGCCGTAGTCCTTGATGATGGCCACCAACTTCTCCACCAGCCCTTTTTCGATCCGTTGGATCAGTTGATGTTTGCCGGTTTTGATGTCAGAAATGAACACGCCATTGAATCCAATGACGGGCAATTGGAGGGGAAGGTCCTCGAGGATCTCACGGATGGAAACCACCCCCCGGGCACTGGCGATAGTGAAGGGAAGACCTGCCTTCAGCAGGTCCTCAAGAATACGCCGGGTCGCGGAAGAAAGACGGGCATCATTCCCGAGCAGGGTCCCGTCCAGGTCCGAAACATATAGGTTGTTCACTTTTGAGTGTTCCAGGTCTTATTTCCCGATACAGAACTTCGTGAAGATGTCCTCAAAGGCCGATTCGGGTAGGTTGCGGCCACGGATGCGGCCAATTGCCAAGGCCGCGGCCTTCAGTTCTTCCGCCCAAAGTTCGTAAGGCTCGCTAGCTTTTATGAGGCCTTTCAAGTTGGTCAGGGCCTTCAAGGCAAATTCCACTTCCAACCGATGCCGTTCCGACGTTAAAACCACGTCCTCACCCCCGACGGGAGTTTGGATCAATTGTCCGATCTTCTCGGTGACACCCTCCACCCCCTGGCCCGTCTGGCAGGAAACGCCCAGGCACCGGGATAGCTCCAAACCCGAATCCTTCCAAGGCTCTTTCGTCGAAACCATATCCATCTTATTAAAGAGATACCAAGTACGGTCCGTGGGGAGCTTGGCCGTCTTCAGCTCCTTCAACGACTCCTGCGGGGCAGAGGAATCCACCAGCCAAAAGACGATATCCGCTTCCTCAATGACCTGATGGCTACGACGTATACCCTCGATCTCCACCACATTGGCGGCTTCCCGAATGCCGGCCGTATCGAACAAACGGACCTTCACGCCGCCCAACCGAAGTTCGCCCTCCACCACGTCCCGGGTGGTTCCGGCCAGGGGCGTCACGATAGCCCGGTTGGTGCCAAGGATGGCATTCAGAAGGCTCGACTTACCCGAGTTGGGCGGTCCCACCAGGGCCACGGTGACACCTTCCCGAAGGACCTTCCCCTGGGCGTAGCTCTTTAAAAGCCTCTCCAGCTCTTTTTGGACTTCCCCCAATTCTTTCTCGAACTTAGGC
Organism: uncultured bacterium; assembly: GCA_964560635.1. Taxonomy (GTDB): domain Bacteria; phylum Oederibacteriota; class Muellerivitia; order Muellerivitales; family Muellerivitaceae; genus CAZLND01. Next base: position 5,633 of record CAZLND010000076.1, read on the forward strand.
AAATCCAGAGGGGGGATACCATCCTCAGAAAATTCGAGCCGAGCTTCTATCTTTAAATAGAGGGACTTCAGGGATTCTTCCATTGGCTCCAAATGGGCCGCTAGGCCGCCCGTCAAATGCCGCAAGGCCTGCCGGCGGGCCGCATCGCCATGGGCGGATACCAGGGCCTCCACGGCCTCGGCTTGGGTCAGGTCCAGGCGCCCATGAATAAAAGCGCGATAAGTGAATTCCCCCGCTTGGGCTGGCCGAGCGCCCAGGGAAGTGAGGACTTC
>CAZLND010000076.1:6004-10255 GCA_964560635.1 uncultured bacterium
GATAAGTGAATTCCCCCGCTTGGGCTGGCCGAGCGCCCAGGGAAGTGAGGACTTCGATCAGTTTGGAGAGCAGGGCGGGACTTCCGTGAGCGTGGAATTCCGCCACATCTTCACCCGTATAGCTATGTGGACCAGGCATCATTAATAGAAGACCTTCATCCAGGACTTCCCGGTTTGAAGGATCAATGAACTTACCGAGCAATATTTCCCGGCGCTTCTCCACACCCCGCGCGCTTTGAAAGACCCGCTTGGCGAGTGGAAGGGCCTCCGGCCCCGAAAGGCGCACGATACCTACCCCCCCCACTCCGGCGGGGGTCGCGATGGCGCAAATGGTGTCATTAATTTCGAACATTAGACACTTAATTTACCACAGAGACACAGAGTCACAGAGGACAACAAAGACTGGTTGGTTTCTCCCAATTTTTTCTCTGTGTCTCCGTGGCTCTGTGGTGAAATCTTACTTTAAATAAAAAAAGCCCCCGGCGGTGAGCCGGGAGCCTTTTAAGATCCGTACCTGCTATCGGTTAGCGGTGATGCCTTAGGGAACTCGGTTCCCGACGTTGTCGTCGATCTCCGGTTCCTTCGGGACCCGATTGCCAAAATCAGGCTGGTTGTCCTCCACGGGAGGCAATACAGCCGAAGGAGCGGTGGGTTGGTTGCGCACCACCGGTTGTTTCTCCTCGTCCACGGGAGCAGGTGTACTGCCCGCCTCCACGTCGCCAGCCGCCGCCGCTTCAGCCGCGGCCGCCGGGGTGACTTCGGGAGCCTTCACCTTGGGAACGATGACCACTTTGCGCCGCAATCCTTCGCCGCGGCTCTCGGTGGTAACGTGCTCGTGGTCCTTCAAGGTCATATGAACGACCCGGCGGTCCTTGGAGCTCATCGGCCGCATGGGGATCTCAACGCCCGTTTCCTTTGCCTTTTGGGCCAAGTTCACGGCGAGTTCCTTCAGCTTTTCCTTCTGGCGCTCCAGGTAGCTTTCCACGTCGACGATGACGATGGATTTCTCGTCGCCCGTCATGCGCTGAACGACCTTGGAAACTAGGTATTGCAAAGCTTCCAAAGTATGGCCATGACGGCCGATCAGGGTCCCGCTGGAAGGGCCCATGATGTTCAGGATGGTGTTGCCATCCTCATCCTTTTGCAACTGCACCTTGTCCGGAAGGCTCATGCCCCGCAGAAGACGGCTCAAGACCCCTTCCGCGAAAGGCGGAACGGCCGAGGGCTTCAGGGAGATCTTCACCTTGGACGGTTTGGAGCCGATGCCCAAAAAGCCCTTGCTGCCTTCTTCCAGGACCTCGCTCTTCAGGTCCGCTTTGGTCACGTTGAAACGCCGGCAGGCCTCTTCCAAGGCCTCCTCGACCGTGCGGCCCGTCACTTCCACCCAACTGGATCCACGGTAACCGCCTTCACCGCGCTCGGAACGTTCGTGGCGCTCATGCCGGTTTCCGCCCTCGTGACGGGGTCCCGGACGGAAATTCCCGCCGTGCCTCTCGCCCCGATGTTCGCCGCCGCGATGCTCGCCGCCACCACTGCGGTTTTCTCCACCGCGATGTTCACCGCGGTCATTACGGTTATTGCCGCGGTATCCGCCGCCGCCAACGCGGTGCTCTCCACCGCGATGCTCGCCGCCACCACCGCGGTTTTCTCCACCGCGATGTTCGCGGTTCTCACGGTTGTATCCGCTGCTCTGTCCGCCTTGTCCACCCGGGCCGCGATTCTGGCCTTGATAGCCGCTCCTTTGACCGCCGGAGGGCTTTCCGCTGTTCCCACTACCGGAGGAGCGGTGGCTGCTGCTTCCACTGTTGCCGCTATTGCCGCTGTTGCCGCTGTTCTGGTTCGAAAAATTTCTCATGTCTTAACGACCTCGTCTTTCTTCTTTGTTTTTTGGATCTCCCGATTCACGATTTTTTGCTGGACCATCGACAGCAAATTCGTCACCACCCAGTAAAGAAGAAGGCCCGCGGGCCAGTCTTTGGAGATGAACGTGAGGAAGATCGGCAAAAACCACATCATGAATTTTTGTTGACCAGCGGCCTGGGTGGCCATCTGGCCCGACACCTTCTGTTGGATGAGCATGGTGGCTCCCATCAGAAGGGATAACACGGGAACGTACAACCGATCGTCCTTCAAGGTCAGATCGGTAAGCCATAAAAAGTGCGCGCCGCGCAGTTCGATGCTATGGCTGAGCGTGGCATAAAGGGCGTAAAAAACCGGGATCTGGAGGAGCATTGGCAGGCAACCGCCCAGGGGATTGATCCCCGCCTCGTTGTAGATCTTCATGGTCTCTTCTTGCTGCTTTTGTTTGTTGTCCGCGTATTTGCGCTTGATGGCGTCCAGCTTGGGCTGGATCTCGCGGGTCTTTTGGGACAACTGGGCCATGTGCTTGTAGCTGTTATGGGTGGGGTACCAAAGCGCCAGCTTGACGGCGATGGAAAGGAAGAGGATGGCTAATCCCCAGTTATGTACCAGGGTGTAGAACCACTTGAGCAGTTTGAGCATATAGACGGCGATATAGCCGAACATGCCGAAGTCGATGACCCCTTCCAATCCCTGGTCTAAGCCCTTTAAAACTTCGTAATCTTGGGGCCCGACGAAGGCTTGTCCATTGCGTTTGAAACTTTCCCCCTTATTCAAGGACGGGACAGCGAAGATCAACAAGGGACGGGGCCCGAACTGTTTTTCGTCCAAACCGGGGTTGGGTTCTTCCTCGGTAGGGGTCTTATAAACATTGAAATCCCTCACCACTTTGACCGTGACCCCGTTGGAGGTTGGGTCGGGAATGAGCGCGGCTAGGAAATATTGATTGGCCAAAGCCGTCCAATTAATAGGAGAGGGGATCTCTTTGCTTTCCTGACTTTTCTGGGAGCTTTCCTCGTCCTTATGGCCGCCCCCCAGGGTCACGACGCGATAACTTTGGGCGCCCCGGGTGTTGGTACCCGTGATCTCTTCTTTTCCTAATGTATCGGCCCATTCCACCGTGATGACCGAGGCGGGAACTGTTGTCTTGCCGGTTTGGCTGACGTTCACGTTGAAATCGAAAAGGTAAGTACCGTTCTTGAAAGTGAAGGTCTTCTCGAGGACCAAACCATTGTTATCCACCGCGCGGAAGACCAATTTGGCTACGGGCTCGGACTTGGAAAGCTTCTTGGAAGAACCCTCCACCTCAAAGACCCTTTGAGCGAGGTCCGGGATGGGAGCGTAAGTAACGGAAAAGGGCCGGGGACGGGAAGCGTCTTGGTTGATCAACTGGATGGGTTTTTGGCTGTGACGGTTCAGGAATTTCTTGAGCTCGAAACCGGTCAGGACCGCGCCGTGATTGGAGAAGGTGGCCAAGTACTCGTCGGTCTCAATGGTCACCACTTGCGCCGCGACGTTCGACGCGGCGTGTTTGACCGCCTTTTCCGAATGAGAGGACGACTTGGTCGCGACCACCGCCGGCTCGATCGAGGAAGCGATGGGGTTGGATCCGCCCTGGGCCGTTTTCGTGGCGGCGGGTTGGTTGACTTCCGGCGGCGTGGGCATGAAAAACATCATGTAAATGCCCATGATCAATATGGATAGGACGATAAATAGGACTTGGCGGTTCTGCTGGTTCAAAGGATCCCCCGTTTTAATGGACGGGGTGGAATCCTCCGGACGAGGCGGGATGGCAACGGCTCAAACGCTTTAAACCCATGACTAGGCCCTTGAGAACGCCATGACGTTCAACGGCTTGACGGGTATATTCGGAGCAGGTAGGCGAAAACCGGCACGAAGGGGGGAGGTAAGGCGAGATCATTAGTTGATACCCCTTGATCAAGTGCAATAGCGCCTGCTTGAAGAGTTTGTCCATCTTATCCTACTTCATCCGGGGAAGAAGGCCGGCCCTGGTGGCGAGGGCCAGGAAAGATTCCCTGATCTCGCTGAAGGTTCGGTCTGCGCTTCCGCGCCGTGGCACCAGGATGACCTGGTAACCGCCGCGGAACTTCTCTTTTTCCACCCGGTAAATTTCTCGAAGACGCCGCTTCAGGCGGTTCCGAAGGTAGGCCTTCCCTAAGGCCCGACTCAACGAAACGCCGAATTTCCGTAGACCGGCGTCCTGCTGGAACTGAACATAAAAAGCTAGATTCTTATCTTCCAACTTGCGGCATTGCTGGAACACCGCTTTGAAGTCCTTGGAACTTTTCAGCCGCTCGGACTTGAGAAACCGCGGCATCGAAAACCTGCTACTGAACGCTGACTTTGTTACGGCCCTTTTTGCGGCGTTGG
>CAZLND010000077.1:0-10128 GCA_964560635.1 uncultured bacterium
TTTTTCATTCTTGCGGTTAAATGAACTCAAGAAAAATTCGAGATGATGTGGAGGGGAAAAATGCCGACTGTCGAAAAGCGCTGGGCGCCCCGCAATGCTTTGATCCGCAAGGTCGAGGTTGTCCCGCATGACGGACCCTTTAACCGCTTGATGAGCCAATCCGACGCGGAATCTTGTTGGTCCCAGAACATCAGCAAGGGCGGTATGCGCCTGGAGACAAAGAAACCTTACCGGGCCAATACCATCCTCAAGTTGAATTTTCAATTCATGGAAAAGAAAGCTGTGGACGTCTTCGCGAAGGTGGTTTGGCTCCGGGAGAACCGTTGCGGGCTGAAATTCATGGCCTTCGGCGGGCACCTGGACGAGACGAACGGCCAACAAAAGCGGATATCCCTGAACTACTCGCGCCGGATTAGTTAAAAGACTGACTTTCCCGCGAAAAACCTGCGGACCGAACCCTCAAAAGTCCGGTCCAACGCTCCTTCTTCCAATTGCCCCTATCCCGAAAAGCCCATAAAAACAAGAAAACACGAACCCAGATCACTTGGCATAGGACTTGCCAATTCATCCTATGAGCGATCCTACCCAGGGATCCGCGTGAACCACTTTTCAAAAACGTCGGGGAGGAAATGGATGAACAAACTTTTTCGTTATAACTATTCGCTGGGGTTATGCCTTTTAGGGATCCTTGGACTTTCGGCCGGTTGTACCCGCAGTTTGTCGGTCGACTCGGCGCTTCCCACGGCCCCGTCGCTCCCAGCGGCCACCAATACGCCCAGCTTTAGCCCCACCCCGACCGGCTCGGCCACCCCGACCCCGACGGATACCGGGACCAGTACCAACACTCCCACCAATACCGCCACCCCAACCAATACCAACACTCCAACGCCTGTCCCCGTCGCCACCATCGTGTTCGAGGATTGGGAAGGACCTTACCCGAGCGGTAATATGTGGTCACAATATTACGGGACTTGCTCTCAAGCCAATTTCGCCGTTAATCCCTTCACGGCCAACGCCGCCTTGACCATGTGTTACGATTCCACCCCCGGGGATCCGCGTTCTGGAAATGAAACCCTTGAAGGCCAGATCACTTGGTCGGCCGACAGCGGCCAGGCCGAGATCTCGCCGGACTCCGCCTACGCGGTCGGAAGTTACGGCAATCCCATCAATATCTCGGCTTCCGCCCCGAGCTCCATCAGTATTTGGTTGAAGACCGATACGGCCGGCATCGGTTTTATCTTGTACATCCAACAACAAGGCGCGGGCGCCAACTATTACCAGAACAACACCGGTTCGAACGTCGTACTGACGATCCCCAACGCCAACACCTGGACCCACTTCACATTCCCCTTAACTGCGGGCATTTGGTCTTCCGATCCCGCGGCGATGGATTGGACCCACTTCCTCGATATTGGAACGGTCTTCCAAGGGCCCACCGGCGGGGCCTATCCTCAAACCACCCATGTGTTCATGGATGATTTCGGATTCGTTCCCTAAATCCTCAAAAAACAACTCAAAACAAAAAAGGCCTCCGGATTCCCGGGGGCCTTTTTTGTTTTCAACACTCAACGGTCGCTATTTTTTCTTCAACAGGTCCTTCGCGGCTTCGACCACTTCCTCTACCCCGATCTCAGCCATGCAGAAATAACCGTCCGTCCTTTGACATTCATAAGCCCGGCAAGGCGAGCACTCCGGATAACGGGTCAAGACCTTCACCTTGTCCCCCCCAGGTTTCCAGACCTCCACCTCGTTGGCGGCCGAGAAAAGGCTGACCACCGGCGCTCCCAAGGAGGCCGCCACATGGGTGGCGCCCGAATCACATCCAATGAAGACATTGCACTGCTGGACCAAAGCGCCCATTTCCAATAAGGAGAGTTTCCCCACCAAGTTCAGGGCAGGGCATTCCAAACCGTCCATGACCTCGTGGGCGAAGGCATTGTCCTGTTCCCCGCCCAATACGAAAAGGTCCGCCTGGGTGGCCGCGTGAAGCTCATGAAGGAGGGCGGAAAAGCTCTCCTCCGGCCATCTTTTGGAGGGTGTGGCGGCTCCCAAGTGCACCGCGATACGGGGGGTTCCAGGCAAAAGCTGCTGCTGGGGAAGATGGTCCTCGGCGATCTTACGGTCATGCTCCCCCACCCACATCTCCAACCGCCGGTCCGTGGCCATATGGCCCATCATTTGAAGGAAGTGAAGGTTCCGGTCGATCTGATGGACTCCCGGCATGGGTTGGGCCACCTTGAGTGTCAGGAAACGGCTCACCCATCCCAGGTCATACCCCGCCCTTTGGCTCGCGCCCGAAAGCCCGGTGACCAGCGGGTCCAAGCGGCTTTGGTAGCGGAAATCCAGGATAAGGTCGATCTTCTTACCGCGGAGGAACCCGACCAATTTCAGGGCCGACTTCCAGCGTTCCAGGGGAAGGGCTCCGGACTGGAGCCATTTGGCGTCGTAAAGGTAGACCTCGTCGAAATAGGGGCAGGCTTTGGCCAACTCGGCCACGGCGGAGGGGACCACCACCGAGATACGGTCCATGGGATAGGCCTGCCGCAGGGCGCGGAAAGCGGGCACCCCTAGGACAAAATCGCCGATGCGGTCGAGCCTTAAGAGGAATATTTCCATGACAGAGGCATTTTAACCGCGAAGTCGCGAAGGTCGCCAAGAAAGATGGGCTCTTTGAATAGGATCTGCTTCTCTGCGAGCTCTGCGCCTCCGCGGTAAATCTTAGGTTTTATCGCAGGACTACCACTTTGATAGTTTTATGCATAGGATTTCCGCTGGCCGGGTCTCTCCCGTCCAGGACCAATAGATAGAGACCCGCCGCGACAGCTTGGCCATGGTTGTTGGACAGGTCCCAGGTCATTTGCCCCACGGAGGGAGCGAGGTTTTTGACCAGTTCCCCATTGATGGAATAGATCTTCAACCGGCTCCCGCCGTCGGCGGGATTGGCCCCGATGACCGCGGTCAGCCGCACGCTTTCCCCGCCATGAACGATATTGGGCCAAGCCGTCAATTGGACGTCTGAAGCCCGTCCCCACGGCGCGACGAAGAAAGTCTTTTCCATTCGAATATGGGTGCCGTCGGTGAACCGCTGTTGGAAGACCAGGTAATAGAAACCATTCACCACAGGTTTTCCGTTCTTATCCGTAGTGTCCCAGCTGGCCGCGATCTTCCCGTTGAGCAGGAAGTCCAATGTCCCACCCGGCCCAGAAGCGTTCGGGACCAGGGAAGAGACCGTCAAGTCCAAGGGGCCGGGCGCCAAGGGGCCCAAGGTCCCGCAAAGGGTCGTGACCAATTCCCCACGCTCGTCGAATATCTCGACCGTTTCCGAGGCGCAAGCGGCGGTAGGAATAGGCGTCTGTGTAAAAGTGGAAAGGGTTGAAAGGGTAAAGGTGGGAGTAGGAGTGTTAGAAGGCGCCACGGTCGCACTGTTCGTGGCCGTAGGGGTCAACGTATGGGTAGGGCTATAAGAAGCCGTACTGGTAGTCGTCAGGGTCGGGCTGTTCGAGGGCGTCGAAGTGGGCGAGGAAGTGGCCGAATTCGTCGGGCTATTGCTAGGAGTTGGCGAAGGCGAAGCCGTAACGGTGAGGGACGCCGTCGACGTAGCCGTGTTGGTCGGCGTAGGCGTCATCGAATCCGTTTCCGTCGGCGAATTCGTGGGAGTGGAAGTCGGCGAAGAAGTGGCCGTGTTCGTAGGAGTGGTCGTCGCCGTAGACGTATTCGTCAGCGTCACCGTGGGTGTGTTCGTCGGGCTATTCGTGGGCGTGTTCGAGGCGGTGGTCGTCGGGGTAGGCGTATTCGTGGGTGTGGAGCTCGGTGAAGGCGTCGCCGAATCGGTCGGTGTCGACGTGGCCGTCGCGGTAGCCGTACTGGTCGGCGTCACCGTCGGCGTATCGGAAGGACTGTTCGTGGCGGTAGGGGTAGCCGTGTTGGACGGCGTATCCGTTGGAGTGACCGTGGCTGTATCCGTCGGGCTATTCGTGACCGTCGTGGTAGCCGTATTGGTCAACGTCACCGTCGGCGTGTTGGTGGGGCTGTTGGTAGGCGTTGCGCTCGGACTATTCGTGGCCGTTGAAGTGGGTGAAGCTGTCGCCGTATTCGTCGGGGTATTGGAAGGCGTACCTGTCGGCGAGTTCGTAGATGTAGCGGTCGGGCTGTTCGTCGCCGTTCCCGTTGGAGTGTTCGTAGGTGTGGAAGTCGGTGAAGCGGTGGCCGTGTTCGTCGGACTGTTCGTAGGAGTGCCCGTAGGAGTATTGGAAGGTGTAGCTGTCGGCGAGTTCGTAGGTGTAGCGGTCGGGCTGTTCGTCGCCGTTCCAGTGGGAGTGTTTGTAGGTGTGCCGGTCGGTGTATTCGTAGGCGTGCCCGTGGGGCTATTCGTCGGCGTCTTGGTAGAAGTATTTGTCGGCGTCAACGTCGGCGTATTCGTGGGAGTGCCCGTAGGAGTGTTTGATGGTGTCGCTGTCAGTGTGTTTGTGGGCGTAGCGGTTGGCGTGGCTGTCGGGCTATTCGTGGGGGTATTGGTGGGTGTGGAGGTCGGCGAATTCGTAGCCGTATTAGTGGGGGTGCTCGTTGGGGTTGCCGTCGGTGTCCGCGTTGGCGTATTGGATGTCGTCGACGTCGGCGTATTAGTAGCTGTGGCCGTAGGAGTATTGGTTGGCGTGGCCGTCGGACTATTCGTCGAACTATTGGTGGGAGTATTCGTCGGCGTGGTCGTCGGGGTTTTTGTAGCCGTGTTGGATGGCGTAGCCGTCGGCGTATTGGTAGAGCTATTGGTAGGAGTATTGGTCGGCGTTCTAGTAGCCGTACTGGACGGAGTGGCGGTTGGCGTCTTGGTTGGCGTATTGGTGGCGGTCTTCGTGAAGGTGGGGGTCGGCGTGTTGGTGGCGCAAACGTTGAAGACCGCCGACTTTCCGTTCTGGCTGGCGAAATATCCCGTGCACCAATTACTAGCCACGACCGCCATGATATGACCGCTGGTGAATCCCACCGGCACGGTCACCACATCGGTCACCGACCCATTGGAAACGTCGAAACCCCCGGTCAGGTAATTGTTGTAGAACATTCCATAAAGTACAGCCGATTGGGACGGATCACAAGTGGCCGTGCTACCACACACGTTCGAGCCGCCGATCCAAGTGGCCGTGCAGTCCGGGGTGGTGCCCCCGCTGAAACCCACCCAGGAATCAAGAGTGCCCGTATTGTTGGTATAGGAGATGGTGACCGTTACAGAAGAACCCTCGTTAGCACAGGAAGGCGAGACCGAGATGGCCGTCACCTTGGGTCTTTGGCTTGGGTCGGATTGAGCGAAAACCGGAAGGATGTTCCCGAAGAACGTGATTAGGATCCCGATACGGAAAGCTAAACCAAACTTTTTATATATAAAATTTAAATAATTTTTGGCACGGCCCATCATGACTTCATAAGCTCCAAATGGTGTCGTATAAGGTGTTGTTTTTATGTCTCAAGGACCGCTTCAACGGTCCCTTTTAATTTGGCGGAAATTATACTGATTTAAGGAAGGGTGTCCACTCAGACACGGTTAAACCAAGGGGAAAAGAGCCTATTTGGTGCCCGTTGATCCCGTTCACCCCCAGGGGTAGGAGGACTACTTAAGGGTGGTGCCTTTGCGGGCGTCGTCCAGGAGCATCTCAATGGTTTCCAATTCTCCACCGTCGCACCAAATGGAACGGCATTTGTAATCGGAACAACGGTCAATGACCACTTGGGTCATGTAGGAATGGACGCACTTACCCATGGGGCCCCCGCAATGGGGGCATTTGATGGCGGGAAATAGGTCCCGGTTCTTCAAGGGCCCGCCTTGCCTAGCTCGCCAGGCCTTGGCCCTTTCGACATCCCCGGGGTCGAACTTTCCATCTTCCCGGGCGATGAACCTTTCAAGGACCCCACTCCTGAGCAGATGTCCCTTGCAGAAACTACATTGCTCCACTTGGACACCTTTATAGGTGATCATGACCAAAGGCACCTTGCAACGGGGGCAGGCCCCTTGGGAAACCGCTCCTTGGACCTGCTTAAGAAAAAGGGGCAAGAGTTCCCCCATATCGGAGGCGCGGGTGACCTGTTGGCTCCCGGCGGGACATACCCAGGTGGAAGGGGTCACCGAACCCATGGCCAATAGTTGAAGGGGGCTAAAGGGACCGGTCCAGTTGTTCCCTTGATTGACCATAAAGGCAGCCCCTCCATCCGCAACGGGACCACCGGTAAGCCCCTCCCGGGTTTGCTGGTCCTCTTTTTGAGCCATGTCTTGAACGGTTTTCAGGTCCGACTTGGCCCAGGCTAAAAGCTTGGAAAGCCGCTTGGAGACCGGAGGATGATTGCTGAAAAACTGGGACGTGAACCCCTCCCCCTCGTCCAACGAGGAGTCGGTCGGATTCAATATGAAGAGGGCCCCATAGGTCTGGGGCAAGTCCCCCCGGTAACGGTTGGATATCTTATAGAGGCTTTCGGCCAGGGCCAGGGGGTCCTTGCACATGGCCACTCCGTCCGCGTCGGCGTAATATTCCCTTTCCCGCGATATGACCGTAAAGATCAAACGGGTCACCACATAGCCCACCCCTGAAACGAACCAAAGCATCACGATCAGGATGCTTGCCTGGAAATTGCCGGCCGGGAGGGATACCCCGCCCCGGGAAGAGGTCCGCCGACCTGAGTTGGAAAGCAAGCCTCCCAGGGCCGAATTGAACTTTTCGAAAACCGAGAAAAGGAAGATGGCCGTGGAGATCAACCGCGAGTCCTCGTGCACCAAATGGGCGGCCTCATGGGCCAGTACCGAAGAAAGCTCGGGCCGGGTCAGGCGGGAGAGCAGTCCCTCCGTGGCGCCAATGGCACAATTCCCCTTTCCGTCCTGAAGGGAAAAGGCATTGGAACCAGCACTGGTCAGGAGGACCGGCCGAATGGGGTGGATGCCCGTGGCCCCCTCCAACTCGGAAACGATGTTCACGAATTGGGCGTGGTATTGGTCCTTCGGGTCCGGATCCGTCGTCCCCAACTCGGCCATCATTTCGTCCAGGGTCTTGGCCCGCACACTGAGGAAATGAAAAACCGCCAACACCACCGCTAGGCCCGTGGCGATGTAAGCCACCGTCGGAATGGCGGGAAATATCTTGATGAAGCCCCGGTAATTGAAGCAAAGGCAAAAAGTGATGAGCAGGAGATTGAAAAAGGCGACGTAAAAGAACGTCAGCATCAGGAACAAGTAAACGGTGGCGCGCCGGGTGCGCTGTTTGGCTTCGAAGACCGTTTCGGCCGGAAGAGCGTAGAACACGCTAAACCTACATCCGACACGAAGTCACTAAGCCACGAAGAAAAGCTTTTTTCGTTATTGAAAAAATCTTTCCTTCCTTAGTGTCTTCGAGTCTTCGTGTTGGCCTTTTTTGAAGACTTTTCATTATTTTAGCTCAAAGCTTTACTTGGGGAACTTCCTTGTCCGAGTCGGCGGCCTTAAGGAAATCCCGACCCGTGAACCCGAATGGCCCCGCGATGAGATTGGAGGGGAACTGCTGGGTGTTGGCATTGTAGTTGGCCACCACGTCGTTGTAATGGCCGCGCACGTAGGCGATGCGGTTCTCGGTGGAACCCAGCTCTTCCTGCAATTTGGAGGCGTTTTCATTGGACTTCAGGGCCGGATAATTCTCCCACACGGCCAACAAGCGTCCCAGGCCACTGGTGATGTCGTTCTCGGCCTTCATCCGGTCGCCCATATTGGTGGCCCCCAAGGCCGCGGAACGAGCCTGCATCACTTGGGTCAAGGTCCCCTTCTCGAAATCCATGACGCCCTTGACCGTTTCCACCAGGTTGGGGATGAGGTCGTGGCGGCGTTTCAATTGCACGTCGATCTGGCTCCAGGAATTGTCGATCTCCACGCGGTAACGCACCAGGGAGTTGTAGACGGAGATGGCGTAGACAAGGATGAAAAGAACGAAGCCGATGCCGAACAAAAGCGCGACCAAGACGATTCCGGTGAACATGGGTTCCCCCTTGGTTTCAATGGATGTGGGACAAGTATAGGACTCTTTCGCGAAGCCGCCCAGGGGCAAGTTCGAGGGGAAAGAGCCATTTTCAGGGCCAGCTCCTTCTTTTCCCGGCGATGGAGCGGCCCTTTTCTCAGCGGCGCCCTTTATTCTTGACAGTTTTTGACGCCTCCGATAATCTTCTATCCTTTTCAACGCCCCCTAATACCTTTTAGTCAATTCGCGGAGGAACCCATGGCCAGTCCCAAGAAAAAATCGTCCCCTAAAAAAGCACCCAAAAAAGTCATCGCTAAGAAACCCGCTCCCAAGATGTCTTCCAAGCCCATCCTCATCGCCAAGGTCCCCAAGAAGAGGGTCCGCATCGATCCCGCTTTCCAACCGCTCCTTGTGAAATTGCAGACCCGTCGCAACGAGATCACCGGCCAGGTCAATCATTTGGAACAGGACCTGCGCGAGGAGATCGCCGACAACCAGAACATGCCCGGCGATATGGCCGATCACGGTTCGGGCGAGCTCAACCAGCATCTCTCCGTCACTTTGATGGAGAACGACCGCGTGGAGTTGGAGCGCATCGAAAAAGCCATCAGCCGCATCGAACAGGGCATCTACGGACAATGTGAAGTTTGCGAGAAGGTCATCCCCATGCCCCGCCTCAAGGCCATTCCCTGGGCGACCCGTTGCATCACCTGCCAAAGCAAGGCCGAGGGCGCCTGAACTAAAACGTAAAATTTAAAATGAATAATGCGGAATGGGGCCGCAACCCCCGCTGAAATTGTTCATTGTCCATTATTCATTGGTCATTTAGCGTCTATCCTTGACGCGCTCATCCGGCCTCGATAGCATTTGTTTATGACCTTCTTGAACCTGGGTGACCCCCTGCGGCGTCTTAACTATATGAGAAACATCCCCTTCCTCTTTTTTGCCTTGTTCCTTTTCCTTGCCGCCCCAGCCCTTTGGGCCAAGTCCCATCCGACCCCCACACCCACGGACCTGCCCGACGACACCCCCACCTTCACCCCGACGGATACCCCCACTCCTCTCCCCGTTAAATTCCCCAAGCTATACACCTTCGACGCCATGTGGGGTTCCCAAGGCCAGGGCAATGACCAGCTCAACGATCCCGAAGGCATCGCCATCGCTCCCGACGGGAACATGGTCATCGCCGACACCGCCAATTGCCGTGTCCTCGTGTGGGACACCAACGGCAAACCCCTGCGGACCATCGGCACTTGCGGCGTCCGCGCCGACTGGCGCAATCCGCCCCAGTTCGACCACCCTTCGGGCGTCTTCGCCGACGCCTCTGGACAGATCTACGTGGCCGACAGCAACAACCAACGGATCGTGGTTCTCGACAAGAAGGGCCTGGTGAATTTAACTTGGGGCAGTCAGGGTCAGGCCAACGGCCAGTTCAATCTTCCCCGCAGTCTTTCAAAGGACCATTACGGGAATTTCTGGGTACTGGATACAGGCAACTCCCGCGTACAAACTTTCAGCCCCTTAGGCAACTTCATTTCCACCTGGGGCACCTTCGGCGCCGCGGACAGTAAGTCCAATACCTTGACCGCCACCATGAACAATCCATTGGGGATGGCCTTGAACCATATCGACCAGACCGTCATCGCCGATACGGGCAACTTCCGCATGGAGGTCTTCAATAATGGGGGCGTTCCCGTGACCGTCCAAGGTTGGTTTGGGGACGGTCCTTTCCAGTTCAAGGAACCTTCCGGGGTAGCCATCACGAACTCCGGCATCGTCGCCATCGCCGACGGCATCGGGGGCCGCGTCCTTTTCTATAACAGCCGCAATGGGGACTTCGAGCTCCTGGGGCAATGGAAAGCCAAGGAAGAGATCCTGAACCAGAATTTCGACCCCAAGTTCCGGAGTATCGCTTGTGACTCCCAAAACCGCCTCTACCTGACCGACATCAAGAACAACGTCATCATCCGTTTGAAACCCCTGAAAGAGGAAACCTTTCTGGCCCCCACGCTCACGCCCACCCCCTCGGACGTGAATCCCTATGGCGGCGTGGGCTACCCCATCCGTTAACCTGCCTTTTACCTAATGGCTCCTTGGACATCAAACCCAAATGAATGTCATTGTCACCCTGCGCTAAAGCTCCGGGTGACAGGCGAGCCGACCCGCCTCC
>CAZLND010000078.1:0-10119 GCA_964560635.1 uncultured bacterium
CTTGGCCATTTTGTTCACGCAGGTGATGTTCCGGCAGGGGCTTTCGGAGACATAGGTCCTTGAGACCACGTCCTGGTTGGCCGGCGGGAAAAGCGGGTCCGTGGAATCGTAACCGGACATGCGAGCGGGTGTTGCGCCGAAGATCGAAATGACGAAAGTCTTGTTCCTGAACTGGATGTTCCCTGTCTTCGAGCATTTCCTCGCCGCGGCCATGTGTAGCGGCCCCGTATCCCCCGAAACAAAGACATCCACTAGGTCGATCAAGGCGTTATAGGCATCCAGTGGAAGGGCTTTAGGTACCACGGTGACCTTCGATCTTTCTTCGGCTGTCAAACTTTCCACCAACTGTTTCTCAGTGTCCTTGAAGGTGAAGGCCGCTCCTAACAAGATCTGGACGGGCATTTGCGCCAGTAGCTTCAAGAATTCCAATTGTTTCTCGACCGGTATCCGGGTGAAAGGGGATGCCGTATCGGGGTTCAGGAAGACGATGGGTTTTTCCGTGGTAAGGCCATTCTTGGACAGGAACCCCTTGGCTTCTTCCAAGGCGCTATCGGCCAGATGGACGGGGACGCCTCGGAAGGGTTTGGTGGGCCGCGAAGGAACCGTATCCCGAAGCAAGCCGTATACGAACTCGTAAGACTGGGTCATGAAATGGTTGATCCACACATGGTCGATGTCGTTCCGGACCAATTGGGGAGCGGAGGTCATGAGATTCAATATTTTCTGACCCGTGGGAAAGAGGCTGTGATCCTCGAAAAAGGGAGAACAGTTGAAACAAAGGTCGTACTGGTTTTCTACTACCAGTTTCTTGATGCTTTCGATATCACTAGGGGTGGGGAACACAGTTCCGGTGAAATAAGGGTAAAGGTTCGAGATGGCGGGGTTTCCCTCAATGAGGCAAGACACCGCGTTCTTGACGATGTAATCGACGCGGGCGTCCGGGAAGTAGTCCCGAAAGGCCATGACCGCGCCCTGCAGCATGACAGCGTCCCCAATATGGATGTCGGGGATGACCAGGATCTTCTTGAATTGTTTGACCTCTCGTATCTTCTCGAGGTTCTTCTCCCGGACCACCCTCACCAACAACCGATTGCCTAGGACAGGGGTGACGAGGGCATTCAAGAGCCAGGCGCCGAACCTGGGAAACCAGGTCGTCAAGACGCTGGTCAGGTGGAACAGGAATTTTTGGAGATTGTTATTGATCATAGCCGGGCGCTACTTTAAGACAGCTCCCGATCAGGGTCAATATGGGGACTTCCCAAAAAGGGCGGTTTTCCCCAACACCGCTCATGTTAAGCTAAGGCCCATGAGCCAGCGTCTTGTGCTTTTCGCCAAATATATCCTGACCCTCGACCGCCCCGAACCCATCGAGGACGGTTTCGTGCTCATCCAGGGTTCCCGCATCCTGCAGGTGGGAAAACGTAAGGACCTTTATTTCCTTCCCTCGGTGCGGATGCTGGACTTGGGGGACACCATCCTGCTTCCGGGCCTCATCAACGCCCATTGCCATCTGGACTTCACCGGTTTCAAGGGTCGCGTTCGTTACGAAGGGGGTTTCCGGGAATGGCTCCGGAAGATGGCGGTCAAGACCCGGGCGACCACCCCGGCCGATTTCAAAAGGGCTATCCAGAAGGGCATCAAGGACAGTATGGCCAATGGCACCACCACCCTTTGCGATGTGGCTACCAGCTGGGAAAGTTATCCTTTGCTCCGCCGCTCGGGTTTAAGGTCCTATGTTTTCTTGGAACTGCTCGACCTGGGCCAATCTTCCGCAAAAGCTTATTGGAAGAACTTCCAAGAGAGATTGAAAAATCTCACGCACGAGGGTCCGACCCCTACCTTTCGCTGGGGCCTGAGCCCCCATACGCCCTTTACCGTTTCCAAGGAACTGCTCCAGATCGTCCGCCATTATTTGAGCGACCATCAAAGTCTGCCGACCACGATCCACGTGGCCGAAAGCCGGGAAGAGGCTGGTTATTTCCGGTCGGGGAAGGGGCCCATGGCCGACCGTATCAAGGTCTTGAACCCCGATTGGGCCCTGCCCCGAAAGACCACCCCCGTCCAATACTTGAGCGAGAACGGTTGGTTGCCCAAGTTGGATCTGGGCGTTCATTTGAACGTCGTCAATGAGAGGGACTTGCGGCTTTTAGCCAAGAACCGCACCGCGGTGGTGCATTGCCCCGGAAGCCATGATTTCTTCCAACATCCCACTTTTCCTTATGCCCGGATGCGCAAGCACCGTATTCCCCTTTGTCTGGGTACGGATAGTCTGGCTAGTAACCAGTCCCTTTCGCTGTTCCGGGAAATGCGTCTTTTCCAAAAGAAACATCCCGAGGTGTCCGCCCAAGAGGTGCTTTCCATGGCCACCGTCAAACCCGCCCAGGCCTTGGGGATGGGGCATCAATTGGGCCGCATTAAACCCGGGTTCCTAGCCGACCTGATCGGGGTGCCTTTGGGCCGTAAAACCCGGCCTTCTCAGAGCATTCCGGCCCAAGTCGTCGCCCATCGGGGAACCGTTTGTTTTTCCATGGTCCATGGGGAGCCCCGGCTCCGATTGACCCAATAAAAGCCTCATTTTCCCCCTAACCGAACCTTGACAGGTTGTCCAAAACCCCTATAATTCAGGCCCTTGTCTCTTAAAAAGCCAAAAAGAAGGAATGAGTAAGACGCCATGCAAAAGACCTTTCTCGCTAGCAAAAAAGATATCGTTCGTAAGTGGTGGATCGTTGACGCCAAGGACCAGATCCTGGGCCGCCTGACCTCCCAAGTCGCCGCCATCCTGCGCGGCAAGCATAAGAGGACTTTCACGCCGAGCCTTGAGAATGGCGACCATGTGGTCATCATCAACGCCGAGAAGATCGTGCTCACCGGAAAGAAGTGGGAAACCAAAGCCCATCATCGCACCTCCGGCCGCCCGGGTGGATTGTCCACCGAGGAATATAAAGTCCTTCGCCACACCAAGCCGGAACGCATCCTGGAATACGCCATCAAGGGAATGCTGCCCAAGACCAAGCAAGGGGACAAGATGTTCGGCCGCGTGAACATCTACAAAGGCGAGACCCATAACCACCACGCGCAGAAGCCCCAAGCCCTGACGCTGGCCCATAACGCCAAAAGAGGAGAAGCCTAATGCCCGCCGCTAAAGAACAATTCGCCGCAACCGGTCGCCGTAAAACATCCACCGCTCGTGTCATCCTGCGGCCCGGCAAGGGCCTGATCATCGTGAACGGATTGCCCATCGAGAAGTTCTTCCCCGAGTTCAAGCTCTCGGTCGTTAGGTCTCCGCTGGAGACCGTTTCGGCCTTGGGCAAGTACGATGTGCACGCCAACATCAAGGGCGGGGGCATCACCGGCCAAGCCGAAGCCCTTCGCCACGGCATCTCCCGCGCCCTTCTCAAGATCGACTCCGAGATGCGCAAGCCCCTCAAGGTCGCTGGGTTCCTGACCCGTGACCCTCGTATGGTCGAGCGCAAAAAGTACGGGCGCAAGAAGGCGCGCCGCCGCTTCCAGTTCTCGAAGCGTTGATTTTTCAACTCGCCCTGGTTTTCCAGGGCGGGGCTTTCGACTCGCTGTCCTCCAACGGGGCAGGTCCTTCGAAACATCGAAATCCCATGCTCCGCTTGGAGCGTGGGATTTTTTTTTGAGGTGGTTGAATGCCGCATAAGCCACAGTCGACGCCCAAGATCGCGGTCAATGCCTTGGTCTTCAACAATAAGGGCGAGGTGCTCTTGGCCAAGCGTTCGGACAACGGTTTGTGGTGCATCCCGGGGGGCCATGTAGACCTGGGGGAGACCCTGGCTCAAGCTTGCCTGAGGGAGTTATTCGAAGAGACGGGACTGAAGGGGGAAGTGGAGAGACTGGTCGGGATCTATTCGGACACGAAGGGTTCCCTCCATATCGCTCAAGGGCCCGAATGGCACACGGTTCGGGTGTCCTTTCAATGCCGTATCACCGGTGGGACCTTGACCACCAGCGAAGAGACCAGTGAGGTCAAGTATTTCGATCCGGACCATCTGCCGGCCCTGATCACGGATCACGCGAAGCGTATCCAAGATGCCCGGTTGAACAAGCCGCAAGCTATCATTGTCTGAGGAAAAGAGGAACTATGCCTAAAGCGAAAAAGAAATCCACCCCGGAGCGCCGCTCGGCCCAAAGACCGGGAGTTAAAGCCGCCAATCCCTTTATCGCAAACGACTTCAAAGAACAGGACACTTGGCGGATGTTCCGTATCATGTCCGAATTCGTGGAAGGTTTCGAGAACCTGCGCAATATCCGGCCAGCGGTCACGCTCTTCGGGTCCGCCCGCACCCAGCCCAATGAACCGGACTATAAACTCGCGCGCGATATCGGCTATGGTTTGTCCAAGAAGGGTTTTTCCATCATCACGGGCGGCGGACCCGGCATCATGGAGGCCGCCAACCTGGGGGCCCACGAGGCGGGGGGCTGTTCCATTGGCTGTAACATCGAACTGCCTTTCGAGCAAAAGCCCAATCCCTATATCAACCTGCCGGTGAACTTTCATTACTTCTTCATCCGCAAGGTCATGTTCCTGCGCTATACCTCGGCGGTCGTGGTCCTGCCGGGCGGGTTCGGCACCATGGACGAACTCTTCGAGGTTTTGACCCTGGTCCAGACCCATAAGATCGACACTTTTCCCATCATCCTGGTCAACCGCAAGTTTTGGGGGGGCGCTTTGGAATGGATCGAGAAGACCATCCTGGGAGAGCGGAAATACATCGATAAGAATGACATGAATATCTTCCACGTCGCCGATAAGCCTGAGGAAGTCGCCCAGATCATCACCAAGTATTACCGCTATAAAAAGCTTCTTTAGGGGCCGATGAAAAGAACAGCCCTTCTACCGGCCTTTACCCTCGGGCTTTGGGCTTTAGGGACCGGTCTCCAAGCCGCGCCTCGCTATTTCGACCTTTCGAAGGCCGCCAACATGGGCCCTGCCGAGTCCTTTGACGAGGCCGCGCCCGGCATCCAAGACCTTCACCAAAAGAGCGGGTTGGAATATCTGCCCTCGGGTCCCCAAACCTTCAGGGGCGTCCCCTTTCAACTACTGAATCCCGCCAGCAATAACGGCCATTCCTATGTGGTCTTGAAGGGCCGCCGTAAACCCGGCTTTCCCGCCGCCGTATCCATACCAGGTGACCACCAAAAGGCCGCCTATCTTTATTTCCTCCATACCTGCCGCTGGGGCGGGACCGCATCCAATATCACCGTGGCTGAATATGACATCGTTTATGACGATGGAAAGGTAGAGGTCATTCCCCTGCATGTGGGGGCTGAACTCACCAACTTCTGGGGCGCGGATGATACGGCCGCCAGTTCTTTAGCCTGGTGGTACAAGTATAAGAAC
The DNA here is from genome assembly GCA_964560635.1 of uncultured bacterium. Taxonomy (GTDB): domain Bacteria; phylum Oederibacteriota; class Muellerivitia; order Muellerivitales; family Muellerivitaceae; genus CAZLND01. The sequence continues at coordinate 5,366 of CAZLND010000078.1, forward strand.
TCCGAGATGGGCATCAGCCTCTATGGGTGGAAGAATCCCCGTCCGGAAGAACCCATCCAATCCATCCTCTTCAAGTCCCCGGGCAAGATGCCCGTACCTATCCTTTTCGCCATCACCGCGTCGGATAAAGAGCTATCCGTTTCATCCCAATCCCCCAAGCCGGAAAAGACCTTTCAAACTGATACGAAGAATTGGATTCCCTTGGACGCTACGGCGGGTTCACCCACCGGAACGGCCTTGGACATGAGTTTTCTAATGGACGCTCCGGCGGGGAAGCATGGAGCTGTGAAGGCCCAAGGAGATAAGCTGGTCTTTGAGGATGGGACCTCCGTTCGTTTCTGGGGGACCACCCTTTCTCAGGGCTGGTCGACTTGGGATAACGACCAACAAAAAAGGGCCTTGGATCGGTTGGTCGCTTCCGGGTGTAATCTTGTTTTATTGGATATTTCGAAAGAGATCGGCTCCGAACCCCATTCAGCCTTGAAACCTGGACCTTATGCGATATTCGACCAATTGCGTCAAAGGGGTATTTATGTCCTATTTTTAAAGTCCTGGATCGGGGAAAAAACAGTGAGCCCTTTACAGGGAATACTCCCAGGTCTGTCTCCTGCGTCCAAACCCGACGCCATTGGAGACAATTTGTGGAACCAATTTTCATGGGATCCCTGGGGTAAGTCCTCCCAAGCGGCCGGAACGGAGGCCTTACTTGAGAAAGATAAAGTTCCCTATCGGGACACACCCATATGCATGAGGCCATTGGACGGGCAGGTTTCCGAGATCATTTCACGAAGGGTCCTGGGTAAACCCTATATAGCCCGATGGACTGGTGAATGGCCGAATGAATATGAGGGTGAGATGCCGTTACTGATGTCCGCATTCGCCGGACTGCAAGGTTGGGATGGATCCGAGGGAGTCTGGATCTCCGGGGAAGATGGAACCGGTCGGTTGGACCGGGGCGCCAATCTGGAAAATGACCCGCTTCTCAGGATTCAATGGCCGGTGGCGGCTTTGGCCTATTTGAGGGGTGACCTGAGGGAAGGCAAGATCCATGTCCTGGACCCAAAGGGTGATTTATCCGATACGACCGCCGTCTTGAAAGCCTTGGCCCATCGTTCCGGCTTGTCCGATGGCATCATCAAGACCGACAGAGCGGGGGAGTTGAAAGCTAAGATCAACGAAAAGACAAATTCCTTCATCTCCGACACGGGCCAGATAAGCTGGCAGGGGAATGTGGGTATCGTGAAGATCGACAGCCCCCGGTTCCAAGCCCTCATTGGGTTCCTCGGCAACCGTAAGTTCAACAACAACAGTTGGGAAGTTGAGACGCCCAACAGCTTTGCGTCCCTTTCCGCAATTTCTCTTACTAAATCCGCTCTGCCCGGTTCGGATCACGTACTCATAACCGGCGTCACTCGTATGGAAAACACGGGGATGGTCTATAACCAGGCCAAGACCAAACTTTTGGACGCGGGGAAGGCGCCGATCTTGGTCGAGCCTCTGAAAACCCGCATCGTTCTTTATCGCTACCAACAGAGTCCTAACTTGAAAGTGCGGGCACTCGACATGGCTGGACAACCCCTTAAAACTAAGGTTCCGGTGAAATGGGTTAAAAACAGTCTGGTCCTTTCCTGGGTCCCTGGCGCCTTCTACTTGGAAATAGCGAAATAAGCCTTTATGTCCTGATTTTTATATGGGTTTTGAGGAAGCGCTTTCAAAAAACCCTAGGGATAAGGATTAATTTGTCGACCTAAATCGATTTAACATTGTTTTCGATTTGGAGTAAGATTTCTCCATCGTTTACCTAATCTCCCATCGGCGGAACTAATGGTTTCAAAACAAGAAGACCGGCGCAAATTTCCCCGCGCCCCATTCGTAGACCCCGTCACTATCCATAAGGTCGTTGAGTCCAGTTCCGGTAACGTCTTTGAGGTCCAAGGCAAACCCATCATCGCCAAAGGGGGGGATGTCAGCGAAGGCGGCATCCGCATCGAGATAGGGACCGACAACTCTCCCACCAAGATCCTTAAGCTGAACTTTAAGCTCCAAAAAGACAGTTCCATCGACGTCTATACCAAGTTGGTCTGGAACGCCCAAGGCGAATGCGGGCTTCAGTTCATCGTCCTGGACGACGAGATCCGCGAGCAGATCAAGGCTTACGTTCAGAAAAAGGCTGGCATTTAAAAGCGGTATATAAGACAATCCCACATCCCACGCTCCCCAAGGGCGTGGGATTTTTTATTTACAACCGCTAAAATTTGACCGCTGTCATTGCGAGGAGTGGCCCGCGAATAGCGGGACGGTTACGACGAAGCAACCCCAGTTCAAATAAGCCTTAAAACCTGAGATTGCCACGTCGGCAACCGCCCCGATTGGGGCGCCTCCTCGCAATGACTGCAATTGGATTATTGGTTTAATGAAACGCACCTACCAAGACCTTAACGGCGAACAACAAGACGCCGTCCGTCATAACGCCGGGCCGGCCCTCATCCTTGCGGGCGCGGGTTCGGGCAAGACCCGGGTCATCACCTACCGCATCAGCCGCCTGATGGACGAACTCAAGGTTTCTCCCTTCCGCATCCTGGCCGTGACCTTCACCAATAAAGCGGCCCAGGAAATGAAGGAACGCGTGGCCAACTTGGTGGGTCACCAGCAGGCCCGCGAGATCTTTATCGGTACCTTCCACCGTCTTTGTCTGCAGATCCTCAAACTCCACGCCGATAAGTTGGGTTATCAGCCGGGATTCACCATTTACGACGACTCGGACCAACAGGCCCTCATCAAAGAATGTCTGTGGGACCTCAAGTGGGACGAGAAGCAGGTCGTTCCACGGGCGGTCCATTCTTTCATCAGCGCCGCAAAGAACGAATTGAAGAACCCCAAGGACTACGAGGAGATGGTAGCCGGGGTTTTCATGGAGAAGGTCGCCCAAGTCTATCCGCGTTATCAGAAGAAACTCAAAGAAAACAACGCCATGGACTTCGACGACCTGCTCTTCAACGCGGTCCTCTTGATGAAACAGTATCCCGATATCTTGGAGAGCTACCGCAAAAGGTTCGAGTACATCCAGGTGGACGAGTACCAAGACATCAACATGGCCCAGTACCAGCTCATCGCGTCCATCGCCCACCCCTTGAACAATCTTTATGTGGTGGGGGACCCGGACCAGTCCATTTATGGTTGGCGGGGGGCGGACATCCGTAACATCCTGCGTTTCGAGAAAGACTTTTCGGGCGCCAAGGTGTTCAAACTCCAGCAGAACTACCGTTCCACCAAATCCGTAATCCAGGCGGCCCAGGCGGTCATTCGCAACAACTCCCAGCGTAAGGAAAAGGAGCTTTTTTCCCTTCGGGAAATGGGCGAGACGCCCACCTATTACCAGGCCGAGGACGATAAGGATGAGGCTGAATTCGTTATGCGAACCCTCTATGAAAGGTTGGGCCAGCCGGGCCGGTCTTTCCGCCATGTGGCCATCCTATACCGCACCAACGCCCAATCCCGGGTGCTGGAAGACGCCTGCCGACGCCATAACATCCCTTACATCATCGTGGGGGGCCTCAAGTTCTACGACCGCAAGGAAGTGAAGGACTTGCTCGCTTATCTGCATGTATTGGTGAACCCTAAGGATTCGGTGTCCCTGCGGCGCATGATCAATGTTCCTATCCGGGGTATTGGCGGCGGAACGGTCACCAAGCTCGAGGAAATGGCCAAGAGCCAGGACCTGTCCCTTTTAGAAGCGGCCCGCAAGGCGGCTTCGACCGGGGAATTCGCCAAGAAAGTCTCCCAGGCGCTTACCCAATTCGTGGGGATGATGGACGACCTAGTGGTCCTCAAGGACCAACGCAAACCCTCTGAATTCGTCAAAGCGGTGTTGGAACGCTCCGGTTATCTGGAAGACTTGGCCAAGGATGAGACCATTGAGTCCAAGATGCGGGCCGAGAACTTGAAGGAATTGGTGAACTCGGTCCTGGATTACGAGAAAGCCAACGCGGAGAACCCCACGCTGGAAGCCTATTTGGACCAGGTTTCCTTGGTGGCCGACGCGGACAAGATGGACGATAAGAAGAATTGCGTGACCCTGATGACCATGCACAACGCTAAAGGGTTGGAATATCCCATCGTCTTCATTACCGGTTTGGAGGAAGGGCTTTTTCCCCACAAAAATTCCATCGAGTCGGATGACGAGGTCCAGGAAGAGCGCCGTCTTTGCTATGTGGGCATGACCCGCGCCATGGACATCCTATATCTGACCGGCGCAGCCTGCCGGAACGTTTACGGCACGCCCCAATGGAAGGCGCCCTCAAGGTTCCTCTCCGAGATCCCCAAGGACATGATCCAAGTGACCGGTAAGGCCGCCCGTATCGTTGCCACCCAAGGCGGGCTCTATGAGGTCGCTAATACCAAGAAGAAAGATTTCGATGAGCTCAAGGACCCTGAGTGGGACGACGAGCCGGCGGTCACTCCTTACCATCTGGGCGATACGGTCAAACATAAGAAGTTCGGGAAGGGAATGGTCGTCAACGTCATGGGTTCCGGTGAGGACCTGAAGGTGACGGTTTCTTTCCCCAATCACGGCAAGAAGCAGTTGCTGGCCAAGATGGCCAACCTGGAAAAGGTCGAATAAAGAGGCCCCTGCGGGGGGCTCTTGATGGTGGAAAAGTCCTTCCTTTTTTGGCAAGATAAGCGCCCTGTTAACCCCCTTTGGAGAAACTAAGTGGCACTGTCCGAAAAAGACGTCCAATATGTCGCCAAGCTGG